>JAAYPY010000111.1 GCA_012519555.1 Tissierellia bacterium
TCTGGCCATATATGCTTGGGATTAACAGATATTCCCTTAAGCCGGGAAGGTATAGGTCAAGCTGCTAAGCTTAAAAGTTATTTTTCTGACAAGAATATTAAAGCAATATATTCCAGCCCCCTTGAAAGAGCAAAAAAAACTGCGGAAATAATAGCCGACAACAAAATAAAGGTAGAAATTAAAGACAATTTTTCCGAATTAAATATGGGTAAATGGGACGGAATGACATTTGCTGAAATAAAAGAAAAATATCCTGAGGAGTATGCTGAAAGAGGAAAAAATTTTGAAAATTATGTTGTTGAAGGCGGCGAAAGCATGTCCATGTGCAGGGACCGAGCCCTTGCAGAGCTAAGGGATATAATTAATAATTCAAGAGGCAATACAATAATAGTTGCCCACGCAGGAGTAAACAGATTAATTATATCCGAATTAACAGGAATAAGCATAAAAGAAAGCTTTTTATTTCAGAGAAAGTATGGAAGTATCATAAAGCTGAAATATGACGGAAATATTATAAAAGCAGATAATGAAGAAATACATATATGATAACTGTTGAAAAACTTATTAACAAGTAAGGGAGGAAGAATATGGACTTTTATAATTTGCTTAAAAAAATCGATAAAAGCAAGGAAAACATTGTAGTCACAATTATTTCAGGAGAAAATGCCGGCTCAAAAATACTCTTGTCGGATGGAGAAATTCTATATAAAGGCGGCAAGGAAGACAAATGGGATGAAATAATTCAAAACACACCTAAAAACAAAAAAAGTCAAGCATTAACCTTAAACAATAAAAAAGTGTATTTTGAATTCTTAAGACAGAGTTACAAAGTAGTAGTTTGCGGTGCCGGACATATATCCATGTCCATAATTCAAATGTGCAAACTCTTGGACCTGCCGGTAACGGTTATAGACGACAGACTGACCTTTACCAACAATGCTGTGGCAGCCGGTGCCGATAAGGTAATATGCGAACCCTTCGAACAAGCCCTTGACAATATTCAAGGCGATACAGGAACCTTCTTTATAATAGTGACTCGGGGGCACAGGTATGATCAGGAATGCCTCGAAAAAATTATACATAAGAAAAATGCATACATCGGCATGATAGGCAGCAGGTTAAGAGTTAAGAAAGTACTGGATTATTTAGAGGAGAAGGGAATACCCAGGGAAAAATTAGATAAGGTATACACACCCATAGGTTTGAGAATAGGAGCAGAAACACCGGCAGAAATAGCGGTTTCCATCATGGCAGAAATTATTGAAGTTAAAAATAAAAAAACCGGCCTTGGTGCCTATAACCAAGAGCTTATTGATTTTATCCTTGATGAAAAAAATAATATCCCACAAGCATTGGTTACTATTGTTTCCAGGAAGGGCTCATCCCCCAGAGATGTGGGAACAAAGATGATAGTTTCCAAGGACGGAACTATGACGGGTACCATAGGGGGAGGCTGCGTGGAAGCAGATATAAGGCAGACGGCCTTATCTTGCCTTGATAATAAGGAATGCAGATTAGTTAAGGTTGATATGACAGGTCAGGAAGCTGAAGATGATGGAATGGTATGCGGGGGAATAATCGAGATATTCGTTGAACCTATTAATTAATACGGCAGGGGGATCATGAACAGAAAAAATATTAAGGCTGTAATTGTTGCAGGCGGCTTATCTTCCAGGATGAAAGAATTCAAACCACTATTGGAAATAGGGAAGACTACAATTATTGAAAAGACTATAAACAATTTCAAACAGCTCAACATAGATGATATTATTGTGGTGACCGGATTTCGGGGCCATGAATTAGAGAAGAGATTGACAAAATACCATCTTAAATTCGTAAAAAATGTTGATTACGAAAATACTCATATGTTTGATTCCGTTTGTATAGGCTTAAAGGAAGTCAAAGATGCAGAGTTTGTTTTCATAAGCCCTGCAGACAGCCCCTTTGTTCAACAGTTCACTTTAAAAAAGATGTTTGATGAAATGAATAATGAGAATATTAATCTTATTCAGCCATCCTTTGAAGGAAGAAACGGACATCCCTTGCTGCTTCGAATGAGGTACGCTGACAGCATCTTGAAGCATGACGGCACCAAGGGCTTGCAGGGAGCAATAGCCAAGATGGGCAATGACTTTAAAAATATTTCCTTTGCAGACCCGGGAATAATTTTAGATGCCGACACTCCGGAAGATTACTTTAAAATAATAGAATTTATTGAAAACAAGTCATGTCCTTCACTTAGTCTTTGCAGGAAGATACAAAAATATTTCCAAATGCCGGATGAAGTTAAGGCGCACAGCAACAAGGTTCTGATGCTTGCCATGAGTCTGAGCAGCAGCTTATATAAAAGCGGAATTAAACTAAATAATAGAATAATAATGGCTTCATGTTTACTGCATGATATTGCCAAGGGAAGACCCCGCCATGCGCAAACAGGAGCCCGATGGCTTAAAGATATGGGTTATACGGAAGTTTCGCAAATTGTTAATGAGCATATGGAGTTAAAGGAAATTTCGAAGCATCCGACAGAAAAAGAGCTTGTATATTTAGCCGATAAAATGGTCATGGGGGACAAAATTGTATCTATTGAAGAGAAATTCTCAGCAAAAGAAGAAATGTTTAGGGGTGACTATGAAGCTTTGAAAGCTGTCAAGTATAGAAAAAAACAAGCAAGAGAAATATATAATTCTATAATCAACTTAAAAGGAGAATACGATGAAACAAATCAAGACCGTTGATGCCGTTGGGCATGTATTGAGCCATGATATTACTCAGATTATTAAGGATGAAAAAAAAGGAGTCTTGTTCAAGAAAGGACATATTATCAGAGAGGAAGATATCCCTAAGCTTTTGTCGGTAGGCAAGGAAAATATATATATTTTAGAAAAAGAAGAAGGAATGCTTCATGAAAACGAAGCAGCGGAAATTCTGTACGAAATATGCGCAAATAAATACATGAAACCCACCCAAGTATCGGAAGGCAAAATAGAAATAATAGCTGACGCTGACGGCTTGTTCAAACTAGATGTCGAAAGGCTGTATAAAATAAACAGCTTAGGTGAAATGATGATTGCAACAAGGCATGGAAATACTGCCGTAAAACGGGGGGACAAGTTGGCGGGAACAAGAGTGATTCCTTTGATAATAGAAGAAGAGAAAATGAAAAAGGCACAGGAAATAAGTGCCGGCCAGCCTCTTATGGAAATAATGCCCTTTAAACATAAAAAGGTGGGCATAGTAACCACGGGAAGCGAAGTATTCAGCGGCAGAATCAAGGATACCTTCGGACCTGTCATAATAGAAAAATTCAGTGTATTTGATGCGGAAATATTAGGGCAGAAAATCGTGGACGACAACAGAAAAGGAATAACGGAGGCGGTATTGTCATTTATTGAGCAAGGAGCTGATATTGTCGTTTGCACCGGAGGAATGAGCGTTGACCCTGATGATAATACACCCGGTGCCATAATTGATACCGGTGCAGAAATAATAACCTACGGAGCTCCCGTATTGCCGGGTGCAATGCTCTTAGTGTCATACTACGACAAGGAGGGCAGGAAAATACCCATCATAGGACTGCCCGGCTGCGTGATGTATGCCAAAAGAACTATTTTTGATTTAATTCTCCCACGAATAATGGCAGATGATTTCATCAAAAAGTCAGATATTGACAGGTTAGGGCAGGGAGGATTGTGCTTAAACTGCGACATATGCACCTACCCAAACTGCGGATTTGGAAAGATGTCCTAACCCTATTTTTTCATGACCTAAACCCATTTCTCAGTTTCTTTTTCTGAGAAATGGCATTCTATGCTTATACTAATCATTATACTTTATAAAACATAACGACATTAATGATTATTGTTGCACTTTGGACACTTTATTGATACAATTTTTTGCATGAGGACTTCATCCTTTCTGGGAGGTATTTGTTTTCTCGCAAAAACATTGTACCATACAGGGGTTGAGGTCCTCAATTTTCATTTAAGTTTACAAATCGAATTTATATAAGAGGAGGGGAAAAATGAAAATTAAAAGAACTGTAAGTGTGATTTTAATGTTAGGCCTGCTCATCGCTTTATTAGGCTGCAGCAGCACGAGCGAAACACCCCCGGCAGTAGAGGAAGCTGAATCGGAAACACCTGCACAACCTGAGACACCCGGAAAAACGAAGTCCGAGGTAACGATACTGTTAGCGGCGGCAGCCAGCTTAAAAAATTGTATTGATGGTGAATTAATCCCCCTGTTTGCAAAAGAGCATCCAAATATAAGAGTTGATGCTACATATGACAGCTCGGGCAAACTCCAGGCACAAATTGAAGAAGGTGCAGACGTTGATGTATTTATGTCGGCAGCCATGAAGCAGATGAAAGCACTAAATGAAAAAGGCCTCATAAAAGAAGGTTCTATGGTTGAACTTTTGGAAAATAAAATTGTTCTGATTCTTCCAAAGGACAACACGGCTGAAATTGCTTCATTTGAAGACATTTTAAAAGCTGAAACCATAGCTGTGGGCGACCCTGATAGCGTGCCTGCGGGACAGTATGCCAAAGAAGCATTTGAAAATTTAGGTATTTGGGCAGATGTTGAAGCTAAGGCAAGCCTGGGAACAAATGTAACCGAAGTATTAAGCTGGGTCGCAGCAGGAAGTGCTGATGCAGGAGTAGTTTATGCAACGGATGCCGCATCAAACGAAAAGGTAAAAGCAGCGGCAGAAGCGCCTGAAGGCTCTGTTTCAAAGGTAATATATCCTCTTGGTATAGTTAAAGCAAGTACTAAATTGGAAGCAGCACAAACCTTCGTGGATTTTCTCAAGAGTGAGGAAGCATTAACAATATTCGAAAAATACGGTTTTTCAGCTAAATAGGAGGCAGAGATGGATTGGTCCCCCATGCTTATATCCCTTAAAACGGCATCAGTATCCATGGTGATTACATTTTTTTTAGGCATATATGCGGCAAAATTGGTTGTAGGAATGAAATCGGATAAAGCAAGGATATTTATAGACGGCATATTGACCTTACCCTTGGTACTTCCTCCAACCGTTGTCGGGTTTTTCATCTTAATAATATTTGGGGTAAAAAGGCCGGTGGGAAGATTCCTCTTGGATTTTCTCAGCGTTAAAATAGTTTTTTCCTGGACAGCCACCGTTATAGCGGCTGTCATAGTTTCATTTCCTCTCATGTACCGGTCTGCAAGAGGTGCCTTGGAACAGGTTGATAAAAACTTAATTATGGCAGGACGCACCTTAGGCATGTCTGAAAGAGGAATATTCTGGCGTGTCATGATGCCTCTTGCCTTGCCCGGAATAGCTTCCGGAGGAGTTTTAGCATTTGCGAGAGCTTTGGGCGAATTTGGAGCAACAGCCATGGTAGCCGGAAATATAGCCAACAAAACCAGGACCTTACCTTTGGCAATTTATGCTGAAGTTGCTGCAGGAAATATGGAGGACTCCTATGGTTATGTTGCTCTAGTAGTAATTATTTCTTTTATAGTACTTTCTTTGATGAATTACTTTACAATAAAGGGAAGTAAATATACTGATAAGGATGTATCAAAATGAGTTTAGAGGTAAATATAAAGAAAAAATTTAGGGATTTTAACTTAGACGTTTCTTTTCAAACCAATGGAGAATACCTTGGTATATTAGGTGCATCCGGAAGCGGTAAAAGCCTCACATTAAAATGTATTGCAGGAGTCGAAACCCCTGATGAGGGTAAAATTGTTCTTAACAAGAGGGTGCTTTATGATTCTCAAAACAATATCAATATCATACCACAAAGCAGGAATATAGGATATATGTTTCAAAACTATGCACTGTTTCCAAATATGACAGCAGAAGAAAATATTGGTGTGGGATTAAAGCTTTCAAAAAAAGAAAAGAGAATAAAAGTGAAAGAATTGTTAAACTTATTTCGCTTAGAAGATATGGGGCATAAATATCCGGCTCAATTATCCGGCGGTCAGCAGCAAAGGGTTGCCTTAGCTCGTATAATAGCATATGAGCCGGATGTATTGCTGCTGGATGAACCCTTTTCCGCCTTAGACAGCCGGCTGAAAAGCCAGCTTCACACAGATTTTTTTGATATGCTCAAGCTTTACAAGGGGGAAGTATTGATAGTAACCCACAGCAAGGAAGAAGTTTACAGATTCAGTGAAAATCTAGCCCTGATAGAAAACGGAACCATTACAGGCTTTGGTAAAACAAAAGAAATATTTGAACATCCAAAGTCGTTATCAGAAGCTAAAATGATAGGCTGCAAAAATATTTCCACATGTGAAATTTTATCAGATAATAAAATCCTTTGCAGGGATTGGGGTCTAGTTTTAGAAACAGAAAGTATTCCCTTAAACTGCAAATATATAGGTATTCCTTCCGGTAATTTTGAAATTGTAAATGAACCGGGAATAAATACCATTGAGTGTAAATTAGTTAATGTTATTGAAGAGATTAATGAATATACCATTCTATTTAAAAACAATAAAGGAAATGAAAATTCTCTCCTGTATTTTAATATAAACAAAGAAACATGGGATAAGAAAAAAAGCCAAGATATTCTTTATTTAAAAATCAATGATTTTTATCTCCTGCAATAAGAATTAAATTTACTGCCGGCTATCAAGTAAGAACCAATATATTTACAGATTTTTATATATATTTGCTGAATTTTTTTTCAAAAACCTTCGAAGAGTAATCCGTAATTTCTTTTTCAAACTCTTTGTAGATATCCATAAATTCAATGCATTCTTTGGTTAAATCAGAGCCTCCTCCGCCGACTCCTCCGATTTTTCTGTTCAACAATTTGAATCCTAAGGCAGCCTCGGTGCCTTTTATCATCTTATTTGCTTTCGTGTAAGATAAATTCATTGATATAGCCGCTGCTTTTAAGGATTTATGCTCATCGGTCAATTTTAGGAGAGTCATAACACCGGGACCAAAGAATATATCTTCTTTGGCTAATCGTATCTGTATTGCACAATGTAATTTATTAGTTTCCATGTCTACCTCCAACAATATTCTATCAAAATACCGGATTAATTCAACATCATTTTACTCATTGACACAAGTCAACTAAATGTTATATCATACAGATAATATGGGGCATTCCTCTAAATGTCTTTCCCAGAGACTTTATATATTTAGAGGTGTGTCCCTCTTTCTAAAAGAGAGGATATATGAAAATACGAATAGATAAAATGCTGTCCAACAGCGGTATCGGCTCAAGAAAACAAATAAAGACCGATGCAAGAAAAGGGTTTATTGAAGTTAACGGAGCAATCGAAAAAGACAGCTCAAGAATTATTGACACTGATAGGGACACTGTAAAATATATGGGCGAAACGATCAAATATACTCAGTTCATTTACTTGATGATGAATAAACCCCGAGGAGTAGTGTCCGCAACGGAAGATAATTATGACAAAACTGTAATAGATTTACTAGGGAACCAAGAGAAGTTTTACAAACCATTTCCCGTGGGCAGGCTTGACAAGGATACGGAAGGGCTCCTCCTTATAACAAATGACGGAAGGTTAGCCCATGATTTATTATCACCCAAAAAACATGTGGACAAAACATATTATGTGGAAGCTGCGGAAGAAGTCACGAAAGATGATGTTAAAGCCTTTGAAAAAGGGGTAATACTTAAAGGGGATAATTACAAAACACTTCCGGCAAAACTTCAAATTATAGAATCCGGCTATCCTTCATTATGCCTTGTTACAATAAGGGAAGGGAAATTTCACCAGGTAAAAAGGATGTTCAATGCAATTAACAATGAAGTAACCTATTTACAAAGAATATCCATGGGGACATTAAATCTTGATGAGTCCCTCAAAACAGGGGAATACCGCCATTTGACGGAGGATGAAATAAAATTGTTGCTAACCGTCCCCTCTGGACATTGAAAGGAGCTGATACCATGATATTAGGAATGCCGGCCTTGGTTGAATACACATCCCTAAGCCAATTGGTCGAACTAGGTATGAAACTGAACCTTAACTTCATTGAATTAAACATGAATTTACCCTATAACTTCATACAAAATTTACCTCCCAGGGAACTTAAGAAAATTTCAAGAGATACAAATATTAAATTTACAATGCACATGCCAGATGATGCAGACCTAGGCTCCTTTTATGAAAGTGTGAGAACAGGATATATTCAATTGTTTTCCGACACCCTTGACTGGGCAAAAGAGGCAGGAGTAAAGCTTCTTAACATGCACATCTTAGAAGGGGCAAAAATGACCATGCCTGACAAGAAAATATATGTATACGAACAATATTCAGAAGAATTTACCGACAACTTTATTGATTCAATAAAAATTCTTTCAGCGAAAGCTCAGAAAAACAACCTGGTACTGGCAATAGAAAACAGCAGCAATTTCGGAAAATCATACATACAAGATACCTTGGACCAAGCTTTGACATACCCGAAAATCAAGCTTACATGGGATACAGGGCATGATGCAGTAAGCAACTTTAAGGACCAAGAATACTTGATGGATAACCGGGAGCACATTGCTCACATGCATCTCCACGATGCGAAAGGGAGTCATGACCACCAGGCCCTGTTTGACGGTGAGCTGAATATCAAGAGATTAATAAAGTTTGCTCAATCAATGAATATTAGAGTACTCATAGAAGTAAAAACCGAAGAAGCATTGATAAAATCAATTAGTAGGATGACAAGAACCGTCCCCCACGAACATTAAACTATCACGAAGGCAGGAAGTGACCATGACGGAAATTTTACAAACCCATACGGGAGAAATGGCTGGGAATTATTCGTCGGTTCCGTAACAGGTCCCTATATCGGGGTTGTTCTATCCTTGGTGGCATTACAGTACACGGCAGCAGGCATAGTTTCTTCAATTTCATCCATATCACCTATTCTCATTATCCCTGCTTCCATTGTTATTTTTAAAGAAAAAGTTCTTCCCAAA
>JAAYPY010000016.1 GCA_012519555.1 Tissierellia bacterium
GATAGATTTTTTGTTATATGCTATACCTATAAGTATAATCGGTGCCAGAGCACACTACGTCATATTTTCATGGGATTATTACAGCCAAAACTTATCCCAGATTATCAATATAAGAAGCGGCGGACTTGCAATACATGGTGCCATTATTGCGGGAATAATCACAGGCATATTGTTCTGCAAAAAAAGAAAAATTAATGTTTTGGAAATCCTTGATTTGCTTATACCTAGCCTTGCCTTAGGTCAGGCGATAGGCAGATGGGGTAATTTTATAAATCAAGAAGCCCATGGAGGACCTACGGACCTCCCTTGGGGCATTATTGTCGACGGGCAAAAAGTTCACCCTGCATTCCTGTATGAATCAATCATTGATTTTTGCGTATTTTTGTTTTTAATTTGGTTTAGAAAAAACAAAAAAGCAAGCCACGGCCAAATATTAGGCTTATATTTAGTATTGTATTCAGTAGGAAGATTCTTCATTGAAGGCTTAAGAACAGACAGTCTCATGTTTGCAGGAATGAGAGTTGCCCAACTCATAAGCATTGCATCCATAGTTATCGGAGCAGGACTGCTCATATATATAAAAAAGAAAAAAAGATCATCCTGAGCTTAGCAAAGGATGACTTTTTTTATATTTATTTTTAATTTGGTCCGGAAAGGTCCGTCCCCGGTGGTTTTTAGTTTAATTCGACAGGAATTATTTCTCCTGCTTTGATTTCCTTACCTTTTTCACAATAGAATTTTCCATTGGAAGCTCTAAAGCCTTCCATTTTGGTTTTCCCCATAGCCTCTACCGGTTTAGCATAGTATTTTCCATCTTCATAATATAAATAGATGGGGAAAATGAAATCTATCCAGGTCCCCTTTATATCCTTTGTCAAAATAGCATTAACAATTTCAAGCCGAGGGTATTCTTGGTGATTCATAAAGGCCAAGGCAGCCCTGACATAGTATCCCGCTGTTAATTCTGCACCCTTAGCAGGTCCCGGGAGACCGATAATGGGTTTATCTCCAGTCATGGTTAAACTGCAATGCTTCCCTGGTCCATGACCTAATTCCCTAACTAATATATTTCCAATCTCTTCTAATACATCCATGGTAATATCCTTCTTCCCCTTGGAAGAGCCTGCACAAACCAATACAAGATCTGAATGAATTAAGGCTTTCAGTATTGTATTTTTCAAGAGCTCCGTATCATCGGGGACAATGGGATAGAGGATGGGAATTCCTCCCCATTCCTTAATATATGCTTCCAACATTCTGCCATTCGATTCAACATTTTTACCCGGGGGAACCTTTACACCAAGGGGAATTAATTCGTCCCCCGTTGGAATAAAAGTAATAATGGGCTTTGCATACACAGAAAGAGCTGTGAATCCGGCTGATGCCAATATGCCAATATGACTTGGGGTAATTTTCTCTCCCTCTAAAAGCAGAATTTCGCCCTCTGTCATTTGATTCCCGACCTTGCCTACGCCTTCACCCAAGCTTTCCGGCCGGGAGGATATTTTTATGCTACCACGGGCATCAAATGAAACCTCTTCTATTGCAATGACGGTATCATATTCAGGTGATATGGCAACACCGGTATTGCTGAATTTATATTCCGCATCTTCTTTCCAGCTGCTTGTGTCCGGTATTCCATTTTTAAAATCTTCAAAACGCACAGAAATTCCGTCAAAGCTACTTACAGGCATATTAGGCAGGGAATATTCTGCCTTAAGCTCCGAAGCACTTATTCTGCCTAAAGAATCCTGAATAGATACGACTTCCTTTTTGTCCGTTGGAATAATATTTTCTTTAATTATCTTAAGCATTTCATCCCTTGTAGGCTCAAAGGAAGGTGGTTTATATGTCATCTTTATCTCCTGACTTCAAAATTTTTTAATCACTACCCGGTCTGCATACTTGCCAAAAAAATGATATCCCGAGCCTCCTTGGCTAATCAGGTCAAGAAGCTCATCAGCTTTAGTAACCTGTATGCCCCCTAACATTGTTACTCCTCTTTTAAAAAATGCATCCGGCAACATGCTTGCCGTAGGTCCTGTAACAAGAATCTCGGCACCTCTTTTAGCTAAGCTTAATAATTCTTCTAAGGTATCGTTTAATATTGTAACTCCCGTAATTATTAATAAATCTGCATCAGGGACATATAGGGCTGCATCGGTGGAGGGAGCATAATGGTCTAATTCTTTCCCCTTCAGAGTTCGTGAATCCTGTTCTAAAACCATGAAATCCGCCTCTTCCTTAATCAGCTTTTTAAGCATTGGCACCAAGGCGCCCACTACCACTGTCTTTTTGTAAGCTTTTACATTAATTTCATCAAAGGCATCAGTAGCAATCAATGTTTGGTAATCATAAGCCGCTTCTTTATTCCAAATTTCCATGCTCAAAGCATTTAAGGCTGCAATGCCTAAGGATTTTCTCAAAATATTGTCTGAAAAAACATCATCCAAATATTCGGTAACAGGCTTCTTGTTTAATCTTCCTGATAAGGGCATTGCCTTGGCGGAGCTGGGACAGCAAACTGCTTGAGGCATTTCCTTAATGGGAGTGAAACATAGACCGCCTTGTCCTGTAGAAAGCTTAACTCCTGAAAAAAACAAACCTAAGACAGCTCTTTCCACCAAAATATTATTTAAACCCGTCCCTAATTTATCTTTTACTAAGTTTACGGATTCTAATAAAATGCTGCTTTCACTCATTCTTCCTCTCCTAATTTGTATTGATTATTGAATCAATCTGTTCATCTGAAAGGTTAGTTTTGAAAAAGTGGCTGTAGAAATAATCAATTTTTTCTGCTAAATCTTCTTCAGATACTAAGTCCGGATATAGCTTGTGCAAGGTCCAAAAAACCGTCAAGGGCTGCTCTACGGTACGGTTTCCCCATACATGGGCTACGGTTGGAATGTAATAAATATATCCTTTTTCAACTGCCGAAACATCACTGTATAAGGGATCATTTTTAATTTCATCAACTGTTTTTCTCTCTGTAACAATCATTACATTAGGATTCCATTTTAAAATATCCTCCTGGGTGTATTCAGCCCTGTTGCTGACCCAGCTGTCATTAGTAACACTGATTCCGCCGGCAGCTGCAATCCACCATTCTGCAATTATATGAGGCTGTGTAAATTGAGTGATATTTCCGTATAAAACCGTCATCTTTTCTTCATCTGACAAGTCCTTTGTTATAGCTTCTGCATCAGCTACCATTTCATCAAAATACACCAAATAATCTTCTGCTAAATCTTGTTTTTGAAGGGCTTCACCCATTAAAGCAACTGCTGTTTTAACATCCTCTGTTTCTTTCCATTCAAAATAAACTACATTTAGACCTTTGGATTCCAAGGGTTCGATATAATCCTTTGACATAACTAGGCATAAATCAGGGTTTAATGCCAATACTTCCTCAATAAGTATTTCGCCGTCTGTATTTTCCAATACCGGTGCTCCCTTTATTTGAGGTGCGAATTCATATTGCAAAACCCATTTCTCTGAATTAGAAAACCTTGGGGTCATATCATTGACAATTTTGTCTCCGCTGCCCATCAGCTCTACAAATGCATTAAGCACTCCAATGGAGCCAAAGGTTGCAATACTTTCAATTTCTAGAGGCAGGGCAACTTCCCGACCGGCCATGTCGGTTACCGTAATTGTTCCTGCTTCTTTCACCGACTCTTCTTCTGCCGGCTCTTCCTTAACTTGTGCCGGTGTTTCTTCCGGAGGCTCTTCCGCTACCCCTTGCCCCGCTTCCTGTGTACATCCTGCTAATACCGATAAGGACAGCAGGACTATTAAAAGTATACTTATAAATCTGTTCAATTTCATTTTTAGTCTCCTTTTATTCTTTTATATTATTGGCACGCATACCTTAGAGGCATATGTGAATAATTCATCATCTAATATGGCTTTAGCAACACCTACATCCGCATTATATAATTTCGTCAGATTTTTACTGCTTACTACTTTCTCAGGGCTTCCAAAGTCCATTATATAGCCATCTTTCATAAGGAGTACCTTGTTGCATGATGTAAAGGCATGATTAGGGGAATGGGAGGTCATAATTATCCCGTATCCTGCTTTTGAAAGCTGCTTAATAGTATTGAGTATTTTGATTTGGTTGCTGTAATCTAAGGAGGAAGTGGGCTCATCCATGATAATATACTTTGCCTGCTGTGATAAAGCTCTTGCAATCATAACCATTTGTTTTTCTCCTCCGCTTAAGTTTTGAAAATATTTGTATTGTAAATGCGTAATACACAACCCTTTCATAACCTCATCAACTATGCTGTTATCTGCTGAAGTCATGGACGCACCGATGCTTAGATGAGATGTTCTGCCCATAAGTATTACTTCACGGACCGTGTAAGGGAATATTATATTTGATGATTGTGATACATAAGCAATTAATTTTGCTCTCTTATGCGGTGTTATTTCCGATAAATTTTGGGCATCAATATATAAGCTGCCGGCTAAGGGCTTGAAAAAACCTAAGATAATCTTTAATAATGTTGTTTTTCCTGTTCCGTTGGGTCCTAAAATGCAAAGGCAATCACCTTTGTCCATTTCAAAAGAAATATCCTTTAATACTAAGGGACCTTTTTTATACTCATATTTTATATTTTTTATTTCAAGCATTTTCTTTACCTCTTCTTGAGCGTATCAGTAATACTGCAAATACAGGGGTTCCCACTAATGATGTCAAGACCCCTAAAGGTAATTGAACGGTGCTGACACCTCTTACGATATTATCCATAAGCAATAAGAAAAAACCGCCCATAAGGAAGGATGTTATTAACAATCTTGAATACCGAGCTCCTACAAACATTCTTGCTATATGGGGAATAACTAATCCAACCCAGCCGATAGTTCCGCATATACTGACTGAAATGACAGTCATCAAGGTAGAACATATGATAACTGCAGTCCTTATTATATTAACATTAATCCCCATTGCCATAGCTTCTTCATCTCCGGTTGACAACACATCTATGTAATAACGACAAATAAATAAAATTGCAATACAAACAAACACTATAGGCACAATTCGTATAAGGTCCTCAGTATCACCTTTTCCTAAGCTGCCCATAAGCCAAAAGGTAATGGAGGGTAGCTGGCTGTCAGTGTCTGCATAGGTTTTTACAACTGACAAAAGAGCGTTGAAAAAGTTTGAAACTATAACTCCTGCCAAAACGAAGGTTGTAATGTCTGAAGTTCCGCTGACTTTACTTATTAAATATGCTATTGCCACTGCCAATAATCCAAAAAGCAAAGCACTGATTTGAATTTCAGCCCAAGTACCGCTATTAATCATAGCAAGTGCAGCACCGAACCCTGCTCCGGCTGATACACCTAATATATCCGGCGAAACCATCGGATTCTTAAACAAGGTTTGATATGAAGCTCCCGAAACGGACAGTGAACCGCCCACTAAGATTCCTAAAATAATTCGGGGGATTCTTACATCCATAATTATCTTTTCAACGGTACTGTCCCAATATACTCTAATGTCCATTATTTTTGAAAGAAGAACATCCAGCAAAACATTTGCCTCTATTGGATAGCTTCCTATTTGGAAAGATATAATAAACAGTATTAACAAACAAATACTTAGTATGGTAACAAATATTGGAAATCTAATGCTAAATTTGTCATTCTTCATATGCCGGTCCTTCCGTCAAATTATCAAACTTTGGTGAAGAAACTAATAACGTTATATTTTATAAAGTATAACGCATATATAATTATAACTCAATTGAATTAAGATTGCAACATCAATTTGAGTCTTTTTTTTCTCCCATCTGTATGGTCAAAAAGGTGGTATTGGCAGGGAGCGGAGTCTTGGATCAGGTCATAAAAGTCATATTAAAAAAGATTTTTGCATTTTTTAAAAATAGTTGTGGCATTTTATACCCACTATGTGGTATAATGTGCCCAGTAGGTGGTAGAAAATGTTTACCGGTGAATATATACATTCATTTGATGAAAAGGGAAGAGTTATAATTCCTTCAAAATTTAGGAATGAATTAGGAGAAACATTTTATATTGGAAAGGGTTTGGATAAATGCTTGTTCGTTTATCCTATTGAAACATGGACAGAATTCGTCAGTAAGCTAAAAAATTTATCTACCTTCAATAAGGAAGAAAGATTTTTCTTAAGACGATTTGTTTCAGGATTTTCTGAATGCTCTTTCGATAAACAGGGAAGGATATTAGTGCCGCCTCAGCTGAGAAGCTTCAGCGAATTAAATACGGATGCTGCAATTATAGGGGTTATTGACAGAATCGAAATTTGGAATAAAGACTCTTGGGATGATTACTCCAACAATGACCAATTCGATTTTGACAGCATTGTAGAAAAGATGTCGGAATTGGGGATAGGCTTATAAGGAGGAAATCATGAGCTACGTGCATAAACCGGTTTTACTTTACGAATCCATTGAAGGGCTGAATATTAAAGAAGACGGTATTTATGTTGATTGTACTCTTGGCGGGGGAGGCCATACTGAAGAAATATTAAAAAGGGCTACTAAGGGCAAAGTCATAGGAATTGACCGAGATGATTATGCGATTGAAAGAGCTGTAGAAAGGTTAAGGAGTTACAATAATTTCATACCGGTAAGAAATAATTTCAGTAACATAGACGAAGTTTTAAATGAACTGGATATCCAAAAAATAGACGGATTTATTTTTGACTTAGGTGTTTCATCATTTCAGCTGGATATACCGGAAAGAGGATTTTCCTACAATTATGATATGCCCCTTGATATGAGAATGGATAAGAGCCAGACAATCACCGCAAGACATATTGTTAATGGATATGAGGAAAATGAATTATCAAGAATCCTTTGGGATTACGGCGAAGAGAAATGGGCGGCAAGAATTGCAAAATTTATTGTAGAGGAAAGAGAGCAGGAATTTATAGAAACAACGGGTCAGCTTGTATCTATTATTAAAAAAGCAATACCGAAGCAAGTCAGACAAGAAGGCTCACATCCTGCAAAAAAAACATTTCAAGCAATAAGAATAGAAGTGAACAGGGAATTGGAAATACTTGAAAATACAGTTAAGTCTTCAGTTGAAAGACTTAATAAAAATGGAAGAATCTGCGTTATAACTTTTCATTCGCTTGAGGACAGGATTATCAAAAATGTATTTACGGAATTAAATAAGGATTGTATTTGTCCTCCTGAATTTCCCAAATGTATGTGCGACCACAGGAGAAAACTTAAAATAATAACTAAAAAACCAATAAGTCCGTCAGAAAAAGAATTAATGGATAACAGAAGAGCACACAGCGCTAAATTAAGAATACGTGAGAGGGTGTGAAAAATGTCAGCACTTAGAAAAGAAGCTGTCGAGCTGCAAGAGTACAGAGTTGAAAAAGAATATTCTTCAAAAAGACGAATAAAAAATAAAAAGAAAAATAATACTTTTATTGAGAGTTTAAAGAATTCAGCTATGATTGCTATTACTTTTATATTAGGAATATTAATAGTTTATAATTATGCCGTAATTACTGACAAGCAAATGGAGCTGAATAATTTAGGTATCGAAATAACAAATCTCAATAATGAAATTGACAAATATA
>JAAYPY010000112.1 GCA_012519555.1 Tissierellia bacterium
CTTCTCTTTTTGCATTCTCAATTATTTTTCTTGCTTCATAATTGGCTTCATCTATAAGCTTTTCGCTTTTTTCAAGAGATTTTCTTTCCTTGGTCAAAAAGTCCCTGTGCTTTTTCTTGCTTTCCGATTCTATCCTGTCAATTTCTTGTTTCTTCTCTTCGATGTAAATTCGGTTTTCTTCAATTTTTTTTAAGGCATCTTCAAATTCTATCTTATCGGTTTCTATGTTTTGCTTTGCCTTATCGATTATTTCTTGTTGCAGCCCTAATTTCCTTGATATTTCAAATGCATTGGATTTCCCGGGCACCCCTATTAAAAGCTTGTAGGTGGGACTCAGGGTCTCAACATCAAATTCAACACTTCCGTTAATTACTCCTTCGGTTGTAAGAGCATATAATTTAAGCTCTGAATAATGGGTGGTTGCAGCAGTGAGTATTTTTTTTTCATGGAGTGTATCAAGTATAGCAATTGCCAATGCTGCACCTTCAGTAGGGTCTGTTCCGGCCCCAAGCTCATCAAACAGAACAAATGATTTTTCATCTACTTCTTTCATTATTTTCACAATATTTGTCATATGAGAAGAAAATGTGCTCAAGCTTTGCTCTATGCTCTGCTCATCCCCTATATCGGCATAAACTGCATTGAAAACAGATATTTCCGTGCCGTATTCAGCAGGGAGATGAAGCCCAGCCATTCCCATTAGAGTGAAAAGTCCTAAAGTTTTCAAAGAAACTGTTTTTCCTCCGGTATTAGGTCCTGTTATAATAAGGGTTGTATATTCGTCACCTAATACTGCATCAATGGGTACCACCAATTCCGGTGCTATGAGAGGATGTCTTCCTTTTTTAATCCTTATGTATCCCCTGTCATTTATCTTAGGCTCAATTCCGTTTATGCTAATGGCGTATTTGCCCTTTGCAAAAATAAAGTCAAGCTCAATTAATATTTCTTGATTGCTTAGCATTTCTTCGCTTATATCGCCTATCATCATGCTAAGTTCTAAAAGTATACGCTCGATTTCCTTTTTTTCTTCAATTTTTAAATTGGCAATATCATTGGTCATTTCTACAAGAGCCAGTGGCTCTATAAAGAGCGTTGAGCCTGTTGCAGACTGGTCGTGAATTATACCTTTAACCATGCTTCTGTATTCCTTCCTTACGGGAATTACATATCTGTCATTGCGCATGGTTACTATAGCTTCCTGGAGATATTTCTGCATAGAAGGTGAGCTCACGATTGAATTGATTTTATTTTTTATGGAATTGTTTTTTATTTGGATTTCTCTTCTGATGCGTTTAAGCTCTAAGCTGGCATCATCGGCAATTTCTTCCTCACCGATAATAACCGAATAAATTCTTTCTTCAATATCCTTGTTTGCATAAATATCTTGACATAAGGATTCCAGCAAATCATAATTTCTGTCATCATTATTCAGAAGGACATAGTTTTTAAGAAGTCTTGCAGCTCTTAAAGTGTCGGCACAGTTCAAAAGTCCGCGCAGGGATATAATTCCCCCTATAGCTCCTCTTTTCACGTATTCTTTTATATCAGAAATTCCTCCCAAGGGAGGTGAACCTTTTTCAATTATTATCGAAAGTGCCTGTGCTGTTTGTTTTTGTTTGAATCTTACACCTTTAGGGTCGTGGGATATATCTAACTTGTATACCTCCTCTTTTCCCTTCTCCGTTTCAGCAAATCCGGCAACTTTTTCAATAATTTTGTCAAATTCCAAAACTGATTTAGATTTTTGTCTCATTCTTATTCCTCCAATATTCCTTCTGACTCGCCTCATAGACTTTCGCCCGGAAGGTGTATCCCCACACCTATAGCACATTCTTCAGATAATGTCCTCGTGTAAATTTGTTTTCCTCCAAAACATAGGATGTTTTAACCCCGTTTATTTCACAGTAAAGTGCATCAATTATTTCTTCCGCATCTTCTAAATATTTTGTATCAAGAAAAAAATAATCAATATTTTTTTCAACGAAATCATATGCTGTTCCTATAATTGTCAGAGGGACGCTGTTGTATATATAAGTGAGTTTATTTTGTCTTTCAATATTGAAATAAACTCCCTTTCTATCCTTTAACCGATATCTGTTTTTGTAGCTGCATTTTTCACAGTCCCGCAAATTTTTACAATTCTTAAGCATTGACATGGGACAATTTTTCATCACCATAAGCTGAACATATTCATGAGCGACAATTTCTGAGCTTAAAGATGTGTGTTTCATCATATTTTCCATATCTCTTATATTAGTTTCCACCGAAAATGTAAAGCTCTCCGCTCCCTTTTTCTTTAGCATTTCAGTTGAGAATGTATTTATAATATTAAAAAAGGGCCCGCAGTGCAACTTAAGACTGGTCTTTTTCTTAAAGAAATAAAAACTTCCCGGATTGTTTACGCATACACCGTCAAATATTTCTTCATATTGCATAAGATTTTGCTCCAAAACCTTATAATCAGCCCTTGTTACAATGCTTGGAATCCATAAATATTTTTCTTCAACCTTAATATCCTTTACTTCTTCCGCATTTAAATGATAAGGAACATACAAGCGGCTAACTTTTGCCTTATCAGCATATTTTAATTCATCAAGGCTGTTGATTTTTAGGCTTAACTTTGGACATTTGCTCACTTTATTGTTAAAATAAAAGATATCCTTGTAATCAAAGGGCTTAACTTCTCTTCTGCTATAGCTTTTGCCGCATTTTTCGTAAAGTATTTCAGTTGCATCGCGTCTTAATTGATTCAATGTGCTTTTCCTTATAAAGACTCCTTGGTCCTTTTCAATTTTCAACTCATTTAGTTCATATATGGTATTTCCTAACTTTGACAACTGCTCTTTGATTATTTCATCAGTAACAAAATTCCTGATACTGACTTCGCAAGCTTCTTTGCTTTTTACCTCAACAGTATTTTTGCCGTCAAAAAGTATTAATACAGCAGGCCGGCCGACTCTTAACTCAATGCTGAAGTTTATTTGCTTCCTTCTGTACTTTGAATACTCCTGCGCTTTATCTTTTACATCTTCTTCTATTTCCTCAATATTTTCTCCCTTTTCGCCGGAGCTTAATCTTGCATACATATCATCATCTTTTGAAGGCTTTAAATATCCGTTTGTATATCCTCTGCTGAATGTTGCCATGGCCTTGTTTTTTAAAGATGTTGTATCAACCTTTTCGCCGCTATAGTAATTATCAATTATTTGTCTGTAGTATTCCACCACTGCTGCGGTATATGCGGGACCCTTCATTCGGCCTTCAATCTTAAAGGTTTTTATTCCTGCTTCAATTAGTTCATATATACTTTCCCCTGCAATAAAGTCTTTTAAGCTCAAGAGGGGCACCTTTTTATAGTCTTCTATTTCCTGCTCTGTTTCTTTATCATAAAAACTGTAGCTCAATCTGCAGGGCTGTGCACATTTACCTCGGTTGCCGCTTCTGCCTCCCAAAAAACTTGACATGTAGCATTGTCCCGAATAGCTTGTGCAAAGAGCTCCATGGATAAATACTTCCAAATCGGTTTCGGTATTTTTTGATGTCTCTCTAAGCTCTAATATGGACATTTCTCTTGCCAAAATTACTTTTTTTGCATTGAACTCTTCAAAAAACTTAACACCATATTCATCATATACGGCTGCTTGTGTGCTTATGTTCACCGAGAAATCCGGCAGATATTTGTTTACTAAGTACAAGAAGCCTAAATCTTGTACAATTAATGCATCCACATCATTTTCATACAAAAATACGGCATAATTTAATGCATCCGTAATTTCGGTATCTTTTAAAACCGTATTCATGGTAACATATACCTTTACGCCTTTATTATGTGCATACTTAACAAGGTGCTTCATTTCTTCCTTATCGAAATTCCGGGAATAATTCCTTGCGTTAAAAAACTTTCCGCCTAAATATACTGAATCTGCTCCGCTGTTTACTGCAGCATAAAAAGATTCAATACTTCCTGCCGGTGCCAATAATTCTACATTCATTGCTTCTCCTGTTTCAAAAAAGAACGCTAATGCGTTCTCTATTTTGCTGTTTCTTCGTCTAAAAGCTCCATGAGCTCTGCATTTTCCCTTTTCAGCTGACCAATTTCCAACTGGTTCTGGAAGTTTTCCGCTTCCTTCCTGTTTAGTTTTTCCTGCAGTTGGTTTATGTTGTTAATAAGGCTTTCTTTGTCACTGTTTATCATTAAAAGCTCTTCTAAATATTTTTCCTTCTCGTCATTAATAGATTCATATTTTTCTTTCAATACTTCCTCATTTTCTTTTAAATCATTTATTAATTTATCTTTGGAAGCTATTGTTTCATCCTTTTCATTAAGTTTATTTTGCAGCAAATTGATTTTATTTATCAATGAATTGATATCTTTATCTTTGGAGTCAACCAATAAACTCATTTTTTGCTGTTCATCGCTGAAATTATAAATCTTTTGTGATTTGTCATCAACAGCACTTTTCAGCTCTCTGATAATTTTCTCAAGCTTGACTATTTCCTGCTCCTTCTCGTTTAGTTTTAACTGAAGCTTTGAAATTCTTCCATTTAAGCTTGACTTAGTATTATTCATAAAGTTTATTTCTTTAGTGAAGTTTTCTCTTTCCTTGGATAATTCTTCGTTTTCTTCCGTTAACTCTTCATTCTTTAATTTTAATTCATTCATGAGCATTTCACTCTTCAAGAGCTGCTGCTCCTGCTCACTTACTCTATCCTGTAGTTTTGAAATTTGTGAATTTAAGTATTCTCTGTCATTATCCCTTGCTAATAGTTTTTCTTTAAGTCTTTCTTTTTCAATTACTGCATCGGCTGCCTTGCTTATAGATTCTTCTCTTTCTCTATCGGATACCTCTTTTGCTTCCTTTAAAGCCTGAATTTCCTCACATATCTCTTTTTTGTATTCTACGATTTCATCAGAAAGCTTCAAATATCTATCAATAATTACAAAGGATGACAAAATCAATTTGTCTATATCATTAAAGCGTTTATTTTGATTTGCTATTATATTAATTTGATCGTTTAAAACAGCCTCAATTTTTTTTACATAGTCGGGACTTTCATCAGTTTTTACATTGTACTTTTTCTCTCCAATTACTATCTCTACTTTATTCATCTTCAAATCCCCTTTATTTTTTGATCGTGAGTTAAAATACTATATCCGTAACTATAATATAAATGAAAATCCTTATATTTTCAATAGTAAATAATACATTTTCGTGTTAATTTATAAATATTTATTTCTTTGAAGCAGCATTCACCAAAGCTTCAAATATTTTTAGAAAAACCGGATATTTTTCAACTAATATTTCAGGATGCCACTGCACTCCAACAATAAATGAGTGATTTGCAGACTCTATAGCTTCAATTATTCCGTCTTTTGAAAGAGCCGAAACCTTAAATCCTTCTGCTAAATCTCTTACAGCCTGATGATGGTATGAATTTACGTTTATTTCTTCTGTTTGTAAAATATCGTATAAAATTGTATCCTTCATTATTTTAACACTGTGATGTGCGTATCTTGCCGATTCAAATTTAGGCATATGACCGCTTGTCCCATCTTTTTGAACATAGATATCCTGATATAAGGACCCTCCTGCCGATACATTCATTACCTGCGCGCCTCTGCAGATTCCAAGTATAGGCATATTTTTTGCGGCAGCCTTTTTAAACAGTTTTGTTTCAAACTCATCCCTGCAGTAATCTATGTCACGCACTTCTTTTATGGGGTCTTCTCCGAACAAAAGCGGACTAATATCGTTCCCGCCGCTAAAATAAAGACCGTCAACAATCTTTAAATATTCATCAATTAGTTCATCTTCTCCCGTAATCGGAAGCATTAGGGGTATCGCACCTGATAACCTTAAAGCTTTTAGGTTGCATTCGTTAATTCTCTCGTAATCGTAACCGTCACTTATAGTTTTATCAACTGTCACTCCTATTATTGGCTTCATTTTGCCCTCCACTTAGTTATAGTAGCAGCTATTGAATCTGCATCTAATTTATTTTCTCTTAAAAGCTCATCTATTGAGCCTTGTTTGATAAATTTATCAGGTAAAGCTTTTAAAAGCACATCAACGTTTTTTGGAAGTATGTTTAAAATATTCATGGCATAAGAAGCGTAAATCGGTGCTTCGTCAATTAAAACCAATGATTTTGTTTTGTTAACGGAGTTTATTATCAGCTCTTTGTCAAAGGGTTTAATAAATCTTAAATTGATAACCTCTGCATCAATATTTTCTGCCTTTAAAATTTCTCTGGTTTTAATTGCAGTCTCCACCATTTTCCCAGCTGCGGCTATTGTGATATCTTTCCCTTCTTCAACTATATACCCTTTACCTAAGCCTATACCAATATCACTGTTTTTTATATCCTGCTTCATACTTCCCCTTGGATATCTTATTGCGACAGGTCCTTCAAATGAAACAGCATAATCTAGCATATTACCGAACTCTCTGTAATCGGCCGGAGAAAGCACCGTCATATTGGGAATCATGCTCAGAAATCCTTCGTCAAAAACACCTTGATGTGTTTCTCCGTCATTTCCCACCAATCCTGCTCTGTCCACAGCAAAAATAACATGAAGGTTCTGAAGTGCAACATCATGGATAATTTGGTCGTAAGCCCTTTGAAGAAATGATGAATATACAGCAACAACAGGAATAATACCTCTTGCTGCAAGACCTGCAGCCATTGTTACTGCATGCTGCTCCGCAATAGCTGCATCAAAAATTCTATGTGGGAATTTTCTTGCGAAATCCTTAAGTCCAGTTCCATCAGTCATTGCTGCCGTTATTGCTGTCACATTTTTATTTTTTTCAGCAATTTCGCACATTTTTAACCCAAAATAATCGGAAAATGACTCTGAAGAGCCTTTCAAGGCTTCTCCTGTCTCAATACTAAAGGCTGAAACTCCATGGAATTCATCAGGCCTTTCTTCTGCAAATTTATAGCCTTTACCCTTTTTTGTGATTACATGCATCAGTATAGGACCTTCTATATTTCTTGCAGTTTCTAAGTATTCAATAATTTCATTTATATTATGACCATCCACAGGTCCCATGTATGTAAGTCCCAACTCTTCAAAGAGCATTCCGGGAACAACTATTTGTTTAATGCCGTCTTTTGCTCTTTTTAAAACAGATTTAATCTGTTTCCCCACAGGAATCTTGCTTAATAATTTTTCTAGATCCTTTTTAGTTGACAAATATCCCTTAGTAGTCCTTATTCTGCTTAAATAGCGAGATAATCCTCCCACATTTTGGGATATGGACATTTCATTGTCGTTTAAAACTATCAAAAGCTTGGTATTGCTTCTTCCTGCATCGTTCAATGCCTCAAGAGCCATTCCTCCCGTTAGGGCTCCGTCCCCTATCACTGCAACAATTTCATAGTTTTCCTTTTTTAAATCTCTGGCTCTTGCCATACCCATTGCTGCGGATAAGGAAGTGCTGCTGTGTCCTGTGTCAAATACATCGTATATACTTTCATTTCTTTTGGGAAATCCGCTTATACCCTTATATTGTCTAAGGGATGACATTTCATTTTTTCTGCCTGTAAGGATTTTATGGGCATATGTCTGATGTCCCACATCCCATATTATTTTGTCATATGGAGTGTTGAATACCTTATGCAGACCTACAGTCAGTTCCACTACTCCTAAGTTTGATGCAAGATGTCCGCCTGTTTTTGAAACACTTTCTAAAATATATTCTCTCAATTCACCGCAAAGACAGTTTAGTTCATCTGTATTTAAATGTTTTATATCTTCCGGTGTATTTATATTGTCTAAAAATTTCATTATTACCTCACTTAATCAGTACCCGCACCTTAAGAGATGAGGGATATCTTTGCCTTAGCGGGTGATTATAACACACTCCGCCTTGTATGCTAAAAGGTCCGCCACTTAAAAAAGTTGGGAAAATCTTCACCTTCTCTTAATTATATTATGTTTAAATTATTATGTCAAAGCTATTATAGTATTTTTAAATTTTTTGAAATAATACTGTACTTTTCCCTCAATTTATAATATTATTGACTATAATAATTATTATTTTTACATATCACTTTATACGGCATACTAGATAA
>JAAYPY010000113.1 GCA_012519555.1 Tissierellia bacterium
ATGATGTGCTGGAGGCTTTTACAGATATTGAATTCTACCTTGATATTGTTGAACAGCATCTGCACATCAAAAAATACTCCAAAAAGGCAATGGATATCGTAAAGGATGTAAAAACTTTGGTTTGGTGCTTTAAACACGGCGACAGCCTGTATGTCAATACTGCGGATATAGCTGACGATGAAAGGTTTGCTAAAGTTGAAATATATAACGACATCAGTATAGAGGAAACCTTAAAGGAATACCCTGAAAATCCGACCGATGTTCTTGAAGTCCACAAATGTTACATTGATGATATTATGGAAGAAGATGATTTGTACGAAGAAATTTATTCAATACTTTTAAACGAAAGAGTCTTCCCGAAATTCACCAAGAGAGGCAAAAGTTTTTCAGGAGAAATAAAAAGGTTTTTACAAAGCAAGGAAGAACATGATTTCATAATGTTTGCCTGCGACAGACCATAGCTTTCGAGCTATGGTTTTTTTTATTTTTTTTGGAATATTTAAAAAATCATAATCGTATCATAACTAAAACACACAAATTTAAAGGAGTACAATTATGAGAGATTTGAGAAAAGAAAAAAATTTTTTAAGAAAAGAACTGAAAGAAAAAAATGTTTCATTAAGGTTTTCACCTTCGGCTGTCTATCAAATCGGCGATGGTTTTTTCCTGACTGACGAAAAGTATATTAAAGCCAAGTATAAGGAGTTTGTTCTGATAGTGGAAAATGTAACACGAAGGAAGAATGTGGATACCAACAATCTTTTCCTGAGGGTTTTTGATACTGAAACCAATACTTATATTTTTCCGACTGTTGATTTTAAGGACAAAAAATCCAAGAAGGATATTTTTGTGGCACTTCTTAAAATTAAGGACTTTACATCCGAACTTGACAACTACATTCTCTTGAAAGAACAAGCGAAAAAGATAAGGGGAATTGTGGAGGAAGGAAAAGTTCTTCTGGTAAGCAGAAAATTTAACGACTTAATTAATTTAATAAGTACAAGTCAAGTTTCAGGCAAGTACGAGTTTAAAATTTATGAAAATATTGAAAAATCTTTGATTAAAGATTTTAAACCGATTGAAGAAATCATGAAATCATTTAAAACCTATGTTTATGTCGGACCTGACAGGAATAAATTCATAAGTGAGGTTTGCTCTTTAATTCCTCAGAAATTCAACGAAATTAAAGAGCCTTGCGATTTGAACAAAGAGTTTGTTGATTTTGTAAATTCACCCGAAGATATTTTAATTCTTAAATTATAGGGTTAACTCGAAAAAGCATGGAATATTAAAAAAATTATTTGCGTAATATAAAATGGGACAAAAAATTCTACAAATTAAAACAAATAATCTATTAATTGGAGGATACCATGTTAAAGAAAAAGGAACAATTAGAGTTAACCGAAGTTTTGCGAAGGGATTTTACAAAAGACGTGGTGGATATTACTATTTCTTTAAGCAATCTACAAAATGTTCTGGATGATACGGTTAAGTCAATATTAGCCGGAATTCAAGCTAAAATTGCAAAGAAACAGTTTGACATCGAAGAATACTCAAAGGCTGTCAATAGGGTAGAGGACATTAAAGAGGAAGTTGAAGACTTAAAGTTTTTATTGAACTGTACCGATGAAGAAAAGAACGAATGGAAGAAAAGGAATCTTCAGGATCTTCCGGTATTTAAAGTAGATAAAACAATAGAGCATACCTTAAATGAAAGTTTCCAATATACAGTTCCATACGGTTTTTCCATTGGCAGCAGCGGGTTAATTAAGGTGAAAGACTGGAAGAATTTATTCTATAAAGTGTGTGAATATCTTATCGGGGTTGACGAAAAAATACTTTTGTCGTTTGCAGATAAAAAATATATGAATGGGAAAAGAACAAAGTATTTTTCAAAGAATCCGAAAGAATTGGTTAATCCGATTTCTGTTAACGGCAAAATTTATATCAAGTCGCTTAAAGATGTCGGTGTTATAAAGAATTTAATAACTAAAGTGCTTGATGAATACGGATATAGTACGGATGATTTTGTAATATATCTTGAATCCGATTTTACCGACTTGTACATATAAATAAAATAAAGGGTTGTCGCAGATAATGCGGTGGCTCTTTTTTTTTATTATTTTAGGAATATTTCTACAAAACAATTCGTATTATAAAACAACAAAAAATAAAGGAGTGTCTTTTGACACATAAGAGGAGGAAATAATGAATAGATTAAAGGCGAACGAAATAGTGCGGTTATTTAATGAGTGTAATAACGGCAGTATGGTTGCAGGCACAGTGAGCGACTTTGTGAATAGTTATTCTTTTGATTCGGCAGGCTTTGTAAAGGAAATGATAGCTCAACCAAAAAAAACACAAATCCTATTTACAAATACTTGTTTTGTTTGGATTGATAAATTGAGCCGGCTCCTGAAGGAAGACCGATATGACGGAAGAAATAAATATTCGGTCGAAACAGCAGACAAAATCAAAAAGTTGCTGGGAGAAAAACTGGAAAAAATCACAGCAAAATACAAGGGATATAATTTATCCGGCTATTGCGACGAAAAGCTTTCTTTTGAGCTGATGTTTACAGAAAGTATGAGTAGGGAACATAAAACCTTACAGCAAAGTTTTTCGTCTATAGTTTTCAGATGGCTCATAGTGCTTAAGGATTTGGAGCTTAATGAAGAATTTACAGAATGCAGCAGTATTATCGGTTCAGAATTTGACAGAAAATATTACAATACCCCGCTAATATAAGATACAGGAGGAAAATATGAAAAAAGAGCCCTTGATAAATGTAAAGCTTGAGAAAGGGATAGAAAAAGAAATTAACGAAGCAATGGATCAATTGCAGGAATTATTCAATACAGCTTGGGATTTGAACATGAGCGACGATACAAGGTCTGATTTTACGAGAAAAGTTACGACTTATGTAAGCGGCATTCAACAGACATTAAGCTATATTAAACAAAGGGTTAAGGATAGTGAAGAAGTGAGCCGCCATGCATATTTAGAGGACATAGGGATAAATAAAGATGAAATGCCTTCCAGCTGGTTTCTTGATGAAGAAAAAAGCAAATAATGGAAAAGGCAAAGAGAAAGCTATGGATTCGGCGAGAGGGAAGTGTAGAGTTTAAACCGCACCTTTGACTTGTGGATATATGAACGTTTGAAAATGTTAAACGAATTAGACCGCAAGGATGCGGACTTCCAAAACATTGAATACAAGTGAGAAATTATGGACTTGTATAAATGCATCGATTTCATATTGGTGATCCTTAAGAAAAAATTACAGAGAAAGAACCGAACTGGGATGTAGAAAATCTTAAAACAGTGGCAGCAGAAGAAGAAAAGGCTTACGGTTTAATCTTTGAAATCCTGCCAATGTTATGGTGGTAAAGACAGTGGGGGAGTGATATCTTCCCCCTGAAACAGATAAAGGAGGGAAGTATCATGAAGAAGGAAAAGATTACAATAAACAAAAACGAACTCTTACTTAATTCAAGGAAGTTTACAACTTCCGAGATAGGAAGAGGAACCGGTGTTTTTAGGGCAAAGAAAGGAAAAGGCAGCTATACGAGAAAGGAAAAGTATAGAAAAAGCCTTAATTATTAAAAAAAAGAGGACATATGGGAAAATATAAGAATCCTGTTCCGAGCATTAATGATGAGCGTGTTTCCGCTAAGTTCAGCATAGTCTTTAAATTTGAAGAAACTATGATCTTGGATGAAGCCGCAGAAGGGATTAACATGCTTCTTTGTGAAAACGGAGGGAGAATCCCGAAGGAATGGGTTAGGATGGGAGAGCCGATATTCATCAGACATGACGATTAATCCCGAAACCCTTAAGGCCCCGGATATTAACTCCGGGCTTTTCTTTAATAATACAGAGGTAGAAAAATGAAAGTATTCAGATTAATAATAGCCGGCGGCAGAGATTTTGACGATTTCAAGAAGCTCTGCATGGTATGCGACCACATGCTGTCACGGGTAATTGAAGAAGGATACAAAATAACAGTAGTCTGCGGAATGGCAAAAGGAGCCGATACGCTGGGTGAAAAATATGCAAAGAAGCGTGGCTTTGATGTTGCATACTTCCCCGCCGGATGGAACAAATACGGCAAAAAAGCCGGATATTTAAGAAACCAGCAGATGCTTGATTATGCAAGAGGGACCGAAGGAGCTTGCATAGCTTTTTGGGACGGCAAGTCAAGGGGCACTAAGAATATGATAGATTTGTGTAATAAGTATGACTTAAGGCTTCATATTTCCCGCTATTAATCCGGGGTGAAAACTCCGGATTTTTTTATTTTTTGGAATAAAAAACTTTAAAATCACGCACTATATGAAAAATTAAAAAGGAGTGTTTTTAACACATATAAAAGGAGGGTAATAAAAATGGATGAGTTGACCATGAGTGACGGTACAAAATTCAAAGTTAATGAAAAGCGGCTTCATAATTTATGCATAGAATGGGCCAGAGAGGATGCGGCTAAAGCTGGATATGAAAATGATGAAGATTGTATTGAAGGTTGTTGAGATGCTTTGTATGAGAATAAAATAAACACTTACGCCGATGAAATCTATGAATTAGCAAAAAAGAGGAAGAATGCTCGGGCAAGAATTGTGTAGAGAAGAAGAGCAAACAAAAGAGTTATTAGAAAAGTCCGGAGCCGAACCTCAGAAGGTAATATGGCTTATAACGGAAAACAATTTGGCCAAAATGATAGAGGAAGAAATAGAAAAGAAGCTGGAAGTTAAGCTGACTTATACGGTAGATTTTGTTCTTTACAACCCGGAGAATGATTACAGCAACGAAATGCGTATAGGATTCTATCAGTATATACAGTCAAAAATCATGGGAAAATACGGGTTTTTAATATTTTATCTAACTTAAATGATATTATCGTAAATGATATTAATAAAAAAAGTTTATTCATTCAATTAAAAAGGAAGTTTTTTCGATGAGCCTGAGAGGGCTCTTTTTTTATTGTAATTTTATGGAATATTTTAATATTGTGCTGCGTATTATAAAGTATAACAATAAAAGGTGTATTTTGAATACTTTAATAATCAGGAGGATATAATGGAAATTAAGGCGTTTATTTTCGTAGTGCTTGTATTAGTCTTGACAGCCGGGATGAAAATAAAAGAGATTGCGACTGCAATAAAAAGAGGCGGACATGTTTACTTAGGATTAAATTTACCATTCTTGGTTAAGGTAGTTTGTCTGGTAATGATAATTGCCGATATTGTCGGTTAAGATAGGAGGAAGTATGGGAAATTTGGGAGCTGCGGAGACATTATCTCTGCTCATTATGGTTTTACTGGGAGGAGTGTTGGATAAACTGTCGGCAGGCAATAAAGTGGATGACAATGTTACTTCTAAATACATTATTGCTTTTAATGCAGTGTTAATATCCATGACGGTAATTTTATTATTATTGTACAAATAATAAGAAAGGGGCTGAAAGGTCTCTTTTTTTTGTTATTTGGAATATTTTTTTAATTGTGCGTAATATATAACAGAATAGTAGTTTGTTTGGCCTTACTCATATTGGATTAAAAAAAATGTTACGCAGCAGGAGGATATGGTAATTGGTGTTGTGGCAGAAAAACTGGCTTTTACAACACTTTTTGTTATAGCTATAGCTGGTATAAAAATTGATAAAATGCTTTGGAAGAATGAAATACATAAGTACATTCTTATTAAGGGAGATTTGGCTTTTATTGTGATAGCAACTTTAGAATTGAACATATTCTTTTTGTTGTAACTACTACCGAAAAAATCAAGTATCTTGAAGAGAAATTTGAAGAGTTGAAGCAGCCGCTGAATAAATAAGCGGCTGTTTTAAAATATTTTCAAAAATTTTTACGTACTAAGGAATATTGTTTATTGTTTTACATAAACTATAAAAAAACTAAAAGGAGGATAATATGGAAGCATTATTAGAGAGGAATAATGTGGATGAGTTTTTAAGGAACATCAATTCATTGAGGGAGAATTTAAGAAAAACGTATGGCCTCTGTACCAGAATAATTCATGATCAGGTAGACAAAGGCAATCTTAACATTGACGATTATGTGAAAACTGCTAAGAAAATTAAAATAGTTG
>JAAYPY010000114.1 GCA_012519555.1 Tissierellia bacterium
GGATGACAATTCTATTTCTTTACCCTTCAATTCCTCTTTTATTTTTTCTATAGCTTCCATAACATCTTCCTTTGTTTTAATTTTTAAAGCGGTTAAGCTTAAACATTTCATATATTATAGTGCTAAATTGAATTTTTGTCAAAATAAAAGGAGACTGCATCTAAGCAGTCCCCAAAATTCTACACAGCTTGGTCTTTTATAGTCAGGTCTCCTTCTATTACCTTTGTAGGACACTTTTCCACACAAATCATGCAATGTGTGCATTTATCATAATCCACCTTGGCTAAATTATTTGTAACATGTATTGCATCGTAAGGACAGTTCTTTTCACAAATTTTACATCCTATGCAGCCAATTTTACAAACATCCTTAACAGCTTTACCAAAGTCTCGGTTACTGCACCCTACTATAACATTATTTTTGTAAGGAACAAATTCAATTACAGCCTTTGGACATTCTTCAATACATTTGCCGCAAGCAGTACATTTTTCTTTATCAATTACTGCAATTCCGTCAACTATATCAATAGCATCAAAATCACATACTGCAACACAGTTTCCGTAACCGAGACATCCCTTATCACAGGACTTATCTCCGCCTTGAACTGCAGCTGCCGCCTTGCAGTCTTTTACTCCACGATATTCATGTTTTTTGGATGCTAAGCTGTCACATCCAAGACATAAAACATGGGCTACCTTCTTTTCTCCTTCTTCAGCTGTCGTGCCCATAATCTCAGCTATCTTTTCATGTGCCTGAGCATTTGCCACAGGGCATCCGTTTACCGGAGCTTTTCCTGCGGCTATGGCTTCAGCCATAGCATCACAGCCCGCATATCCGCAGGCACCGCAATTTGCACCCGGCAAAGCGTTTCTAACATCAATTATTTTTTGATCTACATCTATATGAAACAGTTTAGCTGCAATTGCCAATAAAACTCCGCATACGGCACCTATACCGCCAGTGACTGCCACTGCTTTAACTATAACCATCTTTTTTACCTCCTATAACTGCAATCCCGAAAATCCAAGGAATGCAACAGACATAAGCCCTGCTGTAATAAGTGAAATCGCAGAGCCTTTTAATGATTCAGGCAAATCAGCATAATCAACCTTATCTCTAACTCCTGCAAACAATACTATTGCCAGCAAGAAACCTGAGGATATACCTACAGAATAAACCAATGATTCAACAAATGTGTATTCATAAATAATATTATTTATGGCAACACCTAAAACTGCACAGTTTGTAGTAATAAGGGGCAGGAAAATTCCCAATGCCTGATACAAACCGGGAGCTGATTTCTTAAGAAACATTTCAACAAATTGTACCAATGCAGCGATTATCAGTATGAATACTATTGTCTGCAAGTACTCTAATCCAAGACTTACCAGAATTGCGTAATGAATAATATAAGTTATTACGGATGCTAAGGTTATAACGAATATAACTGCTATACCCATGCCGGCCGCAGTATCAATTTGTTTTGATACTCCAAGGAAGGGACATGTTCCCAAGAACTGCATGAATATAATATTGTTAACTATAAAGGATGTTATAAATAAACTAACTAATTCCATTTCCTACCTCCTAAGCTTTCTTTCTTCTTGAAAGATAGTTTACTATACCTATCAGCAACCCAAGGAGAATAAATGCTCCGGGTGGTTGTATTGCCATCATCATAGGTTCATAAGCTTCCGGAAGAATTCTAAATCCCAAAATTGTACCGTTGCCTAATATTTCTCTTGCTGAGCTGAGTAAAATCATGGCTACCAAGTATCCAACACCCATTCCCAAACCATCTATGGCAGAATCAAGTACACTATTGCCAAAAGCAAAAGCTTCGGCACGAGCAAGTATAATACAGTTAACAACTATTAAGGGTATAAATACTCCCAATGCTTTATACAATTCAAATGTATATGCATGCATCAATAAATCTATTATGGTTGTAAAGGCTGCAATTATTATTACAAATGCAGGAATACGAACTTCATCAGGTATATATTTACGAAGTGCCGATATAACTATATTTGACCCTGTCAAAACTGCTATTACCGCTACTCCCATTCCTATTCCGTTTACAAGTGATGTAGTTATTGCCAAAGTAGCGCACATACCAACCTGTTGAACCAAAATAGGATTTTCTCTTGTTACACCATTTTTAAATATTTCAAATTTATTCATGTCATCCTCCTATTTCACATATTCCGTATAAACAGCTATTGCATTGTTTACGGCACTTAAAAATGATTTAGAAGAATACGTAGCGCCTGAAATAGCATCATAATCACTTTCAGAAATTTCACCGCTTGCATCCTTACCTATAAACTGATTCATAAATCCCGGTTCTGCTGTTCTTGAACCTAAGCCTTCAGTTTCTGAATGAGAAAGTACGCTTGTTCCTGTTATTTTCCCATCCGGTGAGAAGCCTACATATAATTCCATATCTCCGTTGAAACCTTTAATTGTGCTTAATGTTCTGACAACTTTGCCGATTTCATTGCCTGATGCATCAACTGCTGTAAGAAGATTAATGAATTGTTTGTTATCAGCTTTTATTGTATCTATCAAAGCAGCATCTTCCTCTTTAAATACTGCAGAGCCGGGCATAACGGCTTCCAATACAGCCGGATCCATACTTGCCATAGCTTCATTTTGAGCAATTATATCTTTTGTTGTATCATTTAGCCATGCTAATACACCTGCTGATATGGCACCAATTAAAAATAGTATACCGGCAAGTTTAACAAAATTATTTTTCATTCTTTTTACCTCCTGTTGCCACTCCGAATACGTGAGGTCTAATATATTTATCTATCATCGGGGTCAAAATATTCATCAGTAAGATTGAGTAAGATACTCCTTCGGGATATCCTCCCATTTTTCTTATAAACATTGTAAGTATTCCAGCCCCAACTGCATATATAACTTTACCTTTATCGGTAACAGGGCTTGTTGCATAATCGGTAGCCATGAAAAATGCTCCTAATATCAAGCCTCCGCCTAAGATATGGTATGATAAATTGCCTGCATCAAAAACCAAGGCTATTGCTGCAACCGTACCGATATAAAAGGCCGGTATTATCCATTTTATTGTTCCGGTATAAATTAAATATATTCCCCCTGCTAATAATAGTATTGACGAAGTTTCTCCGATAACTCCCGGTATGTTTCCTATTAACATATCCCATAATGACGGCAGTTGTCCGGATGCGGCACCCTTTATAATAGAAAGAGGTGTTGCAGAAGAAACTGCATCAATTGCCGGGTCAATAAATCCTCCTGACAGATGATGAGGCCAAGATGCCATTAAGAATGCTCTTGCAGCCAATGCAGGGTTTAAAAAGTTAAATCCTATTCCGCCAAATACCTGTTTTACTATTCCTATTGCAAATGCCGAGCCCACAACGGCTATCCACCATGGTGCTTCCGCAGGAAGATTAAATGCTAAGAGTATTCCTGTTACAACCGCACTTAAGTCCGTAACGGTTATAGGTCTGTTCATAAATCTTTGACAAAGATATTCGGTAACAACTGCTGATGCTACAGAAGCCAAAACCAATATCATTGCGTTTGTTCCAAAATAATATATACTTGCTGCCAATGCAGGAATTAATGCAATTATTACATCAAGCATTAACTTTTGTGTTGTTTCATCGGATCTAATATGAGGTGACGATGAACCAATCAATTTAATTTCCATCTATATTTCCTCCTATTTAGCCTTTTTGCGTCTAGTTAAAATTTCTTTTTTTGCAACGCTTATCGATTCCTTAAGCGGTCTTTTTGCAGGGCATACATAAGAGCATGCACCGCATTCGATACAATCAGTTGCGTGATATTCATCAGCACCGTCGAAATTTCTCAATAAGGAAAATCTTGCTATTTTATAAGGCATAAGGTAAACAGGACAAGCCTCAACACATTTACCGCATAAAATACAATTTGAATGCTCCGGTACATTTGCTTCTTTTTTATTTAAAACCAATATCCCTGATGTTCCTTTTATAACAGGAACCTCATCAGTATATTGCGCAATTCCCATCATTGGTCCGCCGCTAATAATTTTTCCCGGCTCTTCTTTGTAACCACCGCACATTTCAATACAGTCTTTAAACAAAGTTCCTATTCTTACATATAGGTTTTTAGGATTTTCAACAGCACTACCTGTTACGGTCACAACCCTTTGAATGCAGGGCATACCTGTTTTTATCACATTGCCTATGGTAGCAACGGTACCTACATTTTCAACTACACATGCTACTTCCATAGGAAGTCCCCCTGAAGGCACAACTCTTCCCGTTACAGCATTGATTAACCTTTTTTCATCACCTTGAGGATATTTAGCTATCATTGATACAACTTCAATACCTTCCTCGTTTCCGACAACTTTTTTTAGTATTTCGATTGCATCAGGCTTGTTGTCTTCTATACAAATATATGCTTTATCTGCTCCCAATGCTTTCTTTATTGCTTTTGTTCCAAGAAGTACCATCTCAGGCTTCTCAAGCATAATTCTGTGGTCAGCCGTCAAATAAGGCTCGCATTCAGAACCGTTAACAAGCAATGTGTCAATTGGCTTATCAGGCGGAGGACTTAACTTAACATGTGTCGGGAATGTTGCTCCTCCCATTCCTGCCATACCAGCTTCTTTTATTATGGAAAGGATATCTTCCTTGGATAGGTCTTCCAATTTACCTTTTGGCTGAACGGATTCATGCACTTCATATTTTCCATCGGATTCTATAATAATACAATTCACCTTCGCTCCGCCCGGTACTTGTCTCTGCTCAATCTTTTTTACTGTTCCGGACACACTTGCATGAACAGGCACTGAAACAAAGGCTTTTGATTCACCGATTTTTTGTCCAACTTTTACCGTATCTCCTACAGCTACCAAAGGATCGCATGGAGCGCCGATATGTTGTGATAGTGGAATTACAACAATATCCGGAGCCGGTGCTTCTTCTATCGGCACATTCTGTGTAAGAGATTTACTGTGGGGGGGGTGAACTCCACCCTTAAATGTAAACAATTTTGTGCTCATATAACCACCTCGTGAAATTATTGATAATAAATTATAAAAAATGCTATAATCTCAAACATAACGATTATAACAGATTGTTTTCGACTTTTAAATACCTTTTTTATTTATTTATGAAATTTTAACACTTTTTATCAAATTTAGCAAGAGCATTTATTAACAATTTATTGTGTATTTAAAACACTTTTTACATTTTCATTAATATATTCCTTTATCCACAATAAAACATTTATATCCCTAATGTCAATTCCATCAAGCATTTCTTTAACTTGTCTTGTATCAAAAATAAATTCTCCTTCATCTGTCTTATGAGTATAAATTAGTTCAAAACTATTGCCCGCGTTAATAATTGTCATAATTGTTTCCCCCATATTGCCTAGGGGGGCTCTGTCTATATTATCTCTCTCAAAATAACAGAAAACCTTAGTTCCCAAACCTATCTCAGATTCTATTATTAAATAACCCTTACATCTTTCACATGCTTCTTTCAGCATTGGAAGACCCAGCCCTACCTTTCTGCTAGTGCGGGTGGTGTAAAAGGGATTTGTTACTCTGTTAATTACTTCTTCGCTCATTCCCTTCCCGTTATCTGCAATAGTAATCTTCAGCCAATTGTTTTTTATACTGTCTTCAATTTTTATTTCAACCAATGCAGCATTTGCTTTAATGCTGTTCATAGCTATATCCAATATGTGCATTGAAATTTCCTTCATAATTCCAAGTACGGGGACATTCCTTCAAAAGCTATCCCTCAGAGGATAACCCGATTTTGAAGGTGTGTCCCCCCTCCTTTTAATAAATACGGGGACATTCATCTAAATAAATACTCATAAATCTCTTCGATATCATCAAGTTCAAAATAATTAATCGGCTCAGATATATCGATAAGCTGATGGGCATCCGAATTGTTCAGCACTTGATATTTTTCTGTCATCCTATTGTCTATAGGCAGTTTTGAATACACTTCCACAAAGTCAATCTTCAGATCAATGGGTATAAAACCCAAAACTCCTAAAACACCGTTGGTCATTTTATTAATATGAGCAGGAATCATCACCCCGCAGTATTCTTTAACCATGGAATAGATATCTTCAATAGTATATTTAGAGGCATTTATCAATAATTTTTCCAAGTTTCCCGTAATCTCATCATTTGAATTATATATGTTTTGCTCTCCGAATATTTCGGGGTTATTTTTTACTGAAGGCAAGGATTCATATATGACGCTGCCAAATTCTTCAGCACTATCTAATCCTCTAAAATAGCAGAGAACGTGCACCTCTTCCCTTGTGGTTACTTCTAATCCGGGTATTACCTTTATGCCTGCTTTATTGCCCAACCCGGTTACTGCACGCAAATTTCCCGCTGTATTATGGTCTGTGACAGATATTATATCCAACCCTTTTATTAAGGACATATTAATAATATTATTTGGAGTCATATCACTTGAGCTGCATGGAGACAAGTCCGAGTGAATATGCAAATCATAATAAAACTTCATTTTATTCCCATGTCTGACATTCTGCATGCCATTTGGTATGCACTTTCTTTAGTTTTAAAAATAGGTATCTTTAATTCCTTTGCTTTATCCAAAGTATCATTGTCAACTTCCATATCCTCAACAACTATAATACAAGAAAGTTCCAAAAGCTCGGCGACAGCCACTATATTAATATGAGTTTGGATAGTTATCCATGCATAGTTCTTCTTTGCTTTTGACATTACAATACTGAGTAAATCACCAATATACACACCTTCAATTTCAATATTTGCTTCTTTTTCACACAGTGGTGTAAGCTGTAGTTTTTCTGCAAATTCTAAGCAGTTCATTTTTCCCTCCCTTTATTTTTTTACTCTTAGTACAACACAGTCATAAAATTCAGATTCATTATTATATACATCTTCGGCATGAGCCAAACATGTAGGTGCTCCACAAGAGCCGCAGTCTAATCCGGGAAGCATGTCACAAATTTCTTTTATTCTTTCATGTCTTTCAACAGCTTCCTTTAAGTTCAGCTTACCGGTTCTTTCTTCTTCCTTCAGTTTGTAATTGAAGAAGCCGGATTCATACATCTCATCAAATCTATCAATATCCGGATTTATGCATTCATCCTCTAAACTGTTTGATATATAATTAATGTTGCTTGTTGCAATAAATGGATTTACCACATTAAAGGTTCCTCCTACACAACCGTTAACACAGGCTGAAGCCTCCACATAGTCTATATCGCTTAATTTACCGTTTTCAATTTCCTCTAAAATCTGGATAATATTTTCCATGCCGTGAACTGCTAAATAATTTTTCAATTCCGCATGTTCTGACTGTCCTCCTGCCACCGCCCATTTCATACCTGAAAGAGACGGATATGAGCATGTTAAATTATCCTCCCTTATAACTTCTCTGTAAAGCTCTCCGTATATTTTGTTGAGAGGTATAACCCAATCTACCGAAGGCTTATAATCACCGATAGGATTTGTTACCGCTAAAAGCTTGGCAGGGCAAGGTGATATATAAAACACCTGAATATCTTCATCTTTAAGATTGAATTTTTGTCTTGCTCTTTCTCTTGAAAGTATACCTGCAATTTCCATAGGCTCCCTTATTAAAATCAGATTATCCATCAATGAAGGATATCTGTATTTTATAAGTCTTACTGCTGCAGGACAGTAGGTGGCGATATAAGGTCTCACTGTTTTTTCTTTGTCTATTTTAAGCTTAATGGCCTTAGCAACCAAATCAGCAGCCCAGCTTGCATCATACACAAAATCAAAACCTAATTTCAGAATTGAGTTTTGTACTTTGCAAATGTCTGTTCCCCTGGGGAACTGCCCGTATAATGATGTGGTAGGAATTGCAATTTTATATTTTTTGGGTGAATCATGCATTTCATTATACCACTCTATTGATTCCGGAGTATAGGCATTATAAGGACATATTTTTATACATTCACCGCAGTGAATACATTTTGCCGTATTTATAAATGCCTTTCCGTCTATTAGTCTTATGGCTTGTGTAGGACATCTTTTCATGCAATTGGTACATCCTCTGCATTTATTCTCGTCAAACATAATTGAAAAGTTCATCATATCCTCCTACAAATAGATTGTCACAATAATCGTTGTCCCGGTGCTGCTTGTGTTAATTTCCAATTGGTCCGAATACTTTTTAATATTTGGAAGTCCCATGCCTGCACCAAAACCAAGCTCTCTTACACTGTCTGTTGCAGTTGAGAACCCCTCTTTCATTGCCATGTCTACATCCGTTATTCCCGGACCTGTATCTTCTGAAATTATCACTATTTTATTTTCATATATATCGCAGTGGAGTTTTCCTCCAAAAGAATGTATTACAATATTAATTTCGGTTTCATATGATATTATTGCTATTTTTCTTATAATATTCGAATCAATGCCCAATGATTTCAAATTGCTTTTTATGGCACTTGAGCCTTTGCCTGCAGACATAAAATCATTTGCGGTTACATTGTAGCTGTATCTTTTTAACAATCTGTCAGTCATCTATTTCTAGCCCTTCCATTCCATTCATAACCAATAATCCGCATGCTTTAAACATAGTGTAATCAGACGCAAGTATTGTAAGTGAATTCTCTTTAGCTAATTCTATTACCTCTTTGCCAGGTCTTTTTCCCCTCACAAACAATACAACACTAATATCCAGCATTTCAGCAGTTCTTATAACCTGCGGATTATTTAAACCTGTTATAAGCAAGGCTTCGCTGCATGCATATGCAAGTACATCACTCATTAAATCACTTGCAAATCCATATTTCAATTCAGTGTTTTCATCATGATAGTTTGTAAGAACATCAGCTTTTACAACATCAACAATTTCTTTTATTAGCATATCATCCCCCGCTATAATTTAATATAATTTTCAATATGAGCTTTTCCGCCGACGAATACGTCCATAATATCATTATGATAATCAACTTTAACATAGATAAGACTTTTTTGGTTCATGGATTCACCTTGAATTACTTCCATTTGATTTGAAAACCCTTTGCTGAAAAGCAAGCATCCCAATGCTCCGTTAGATGTACCTGTTGCACATTCTTCATTTATGCCCACCTTTGGAGCGAAATTTCTGGCATAAACCTTACCCTTGTCAATTGTAAAAACATGATAACCCACTACATCATGTTCATATGAAATATTCTCAATCATCTTAAAATCAGCTTTAAGATTATTAAGCGCATCCCTTGAGCTTACAGGCACCATAATATCTTTTAAGCCTGTGGACACGATTGTGGGAGCAATATCATAGTTTAGCAGCCCTATTGATTTTTCATCAATATTCAGTGAATCTGCTATTTGCTTTTTCTCTTTCAGCTCACCGTATATACGAGGTTGGCTTTGCTGCATAAGAACATATTCAACATCATGGTCATTAAAAGTAATTTCAATTTTAAGTCTGCCCGCTTTCGTATTTTGATAAACTGTCCTTGTTTCATTAAAGCCTTTGACATGTCCTATTTTGCCCAAGTAGTAAAAAGCAGCGATTGTTGCATGACCGCAAAGGTCAACCTCACAAACAGGAGTAAAAAAACTTAAATCATAATTATTCTCACCTTGTTTAAAAATAAACGCTGTTTCTGACAAACCAACCTTATTTGCAATATCCTGCTTCTCGTCATCTGATATTTGCTCATTTAAAACAACTACACCCGCTCCGTTACCGCCTTTGTTTTCATAGGTAAACGCTTTTACTATTGCTGCTTCCATACTTTCCCCCACCAATTTATTATACTGTTATTATAATTTAAAACAGGTGTAATTACAAGTGAAAATAGATTATCAATCTTTGATGGCTCATATAAAGATACTGCTCAAAACTGCCCTCCTAAGAGTCGCTTAAAGAATATGTGAGTGATATTCAGAATTCAAAAAAATAGTTTCAGGAATTTACCTGAAACTATTTTTAAGTGCGGTTGGGGGGATTTGAACCCCCACGAATATTCATTCGCTAGCCCCTCAAGCTAGTGCGTCTGCCGTTCCGCCACAACCGCATCACTTTTATATTATAATTGATTGAATAAATTTTGTAAAGTGATTTTTAATTTGTTAATTTATAGCATTCTTCTTGTTGTTGCTCACATATAATATACGGGGGGATTATATGCTTTACAAAATATGGAGAGTTTTGAAGGATTATATATTTATTATAATATTTATATTCTGCTTATTGATTATCTTGCTTTCTCTTTTTTATACATGGTGAATCTATACCTGTGCTGGGCACACATAGGGCAAGCCGTGAATCTATTCACGGCTTGAGGCAAAAAATTTAAGAGGCATTTATAAATTTTCATTTACAAATGTATTTATATTATACTACTTTTTTTGGAAATTTCAAATAGTTTTTTTATATTCTTCACTTATATATTAACTCGGCATAATATCCACCGGCTATCCGGCAAGATTAAATGTTATTCATCTGTCTTGTATGTAATTCCAGCACTTTATTTGCAGCATCTATTTGATTAAGTATTGTATGAACTGTTTTTTCCATTTCGCTATCTTCTCTGTAGTCCGCTTTAACGACAAAATCAACTCTACCCTGTGAAATCAGGCTGTCAGCAATGCATCTGTCATCATAATAAACTGCAATCGAGTGTCCCCCGTTAATCTTGACTAACTTCATACATGGCACATCAGTCAAACCGTCACCCAAATAAATCATGTTAGTAAAAGGTATTCTTTTTTTATTATCAGGTGTAGATTCATTCAATCCATTATGCTCCGTAACATCCAAGACACCCTTATTTATTCTGAACAAGAATTGAGTTTTGCTGGTATAATTAACAGCCATTGCCGGCCATATAGGGATGTTTCTTTCATTATAGCAGTACTCTGCAGCATAAATTTCTTTAAATTTATGAGCAATCTTGGTTCCCTGGATTATTTCCTTTAATCCTGAAGATATTATATAATGCTCTATTTCCAATCCAAGCTTTTCTCCATATAAGTTTATTCTGTCAAACCAAGTTTCTAATCCATCAAATAACTTTACACTCCTGCCCATTTCATTAAAAACATTTCGGGTCAAAAGCATTCTGCCTTCTGCTTCCTGCAAGATGGTTAACATATATGCAAGTATCTGATCCATGTTGTGATTAACCATATTAAGCCTGCTTTTCTCCCAAAAATCTTCAGATTTCATCCCTAACTCAGAAATGAACCCATACTCCTGCATATCCTTGGGTGAAAGTGTTTTATCAAAATCATACATTATTGCAACTATCGGCTTTTTATTCATAATTGATTCAAATTCCTTTCTTTATGAGCATTGCAGATTCAACTTTCAATAATATATGATTGGATATATTCCCAATCATCCGGAACACTAACATTATTAAGCTCCTACCAGCTGCCTTTTATCCCAAGTTCCTCTATTGTTAAATCAAAATGACATTTTGCAATACCTATATCATTTTTTTGCAAATCATAACCAATTATACCATAACCCTTATTTCGGCAAAGGAAAAAATGAAATGTATTTTCGTCCTTAATGATTCTCCAAGGTTGCTTGTTAGATGCGGACGGACCAAGTCTTACCATTTCAATAGGTAATTTAAATTCACCAACTTCATCTTCATCCAAAGGCTGCAAATTCTTATTAAAAAACAATTCACTCCAGGGCTTTCTTTTATCAGCACCGATACTTGATCTCATTGTCTTTTCAAAAACCCTCATTTTTTCCTTTTTATATCCCACAGGCGATATAATAGCAATAAATTCATTTTCATTCAATCCAACTATTTGCATAAAATTATCTTTGCTGAATGTTCCTCCCAACCAACATGTTTGTATACCTAAATCAGTAGCAAAAAGAATTATCCTTTCAAATACATACCCAAATTCAAAAGCATCATTCTTATTCTTGTCCATGATGCCAACAATATAAGTATTTGCACCTTGAATAAATCCATAGGTTCCTAATCTCTTTGACTCCTCTTTGCCTGTACCTAAATTAGAAACAATTTTAAACCTCGCTTTAATTTTTATCTCTTGGTTTATTTTATCCAAATAAGCACTCAACTCATCTAAATGCTCTTTCTCCAATCCTCTACCGTCATATGTCCTGGTGGATGTTCTTTCTTTTATTAAATCTATTACTGATCTTTTGAATTCCATAGTACTGTACTCCTTTACCATTAGATTGATTCAATTAATAAATACGCTTATCCGGGATTACACCTCTTACGCCACCTCTTGGGTTTTCGATATCACCTTTATATCGTGGAATCAAATGAATGTGTAAATGCATCACTGTCTGCCCTGCTGCCTCGCCACAGTTTATTCCTATATTGTATCCTTGAGGAGCAAATATATTATCAGCCATTTCTTTGCATTCATCAACTAATTTCCACAAATGTGTCTTTGTCTGTTCATCAGCATCGAAATAGTTTTTGATATGTTTTTTAGGTATTACAAGCATATGACCTTTGCTAACCGGAAAAACATCATAAACAGCAAAAGCATCTTCGTTTTCTAAAATTATTCTTTCTTTGTCAATATTACAAAATATACAAGTCAATTTATCACCTATTCATTATAATATCTTTTTAGTGCATTATCACAATAACTAATTATAAGCTTTATTTTATCATTTGTCAGCTTGTTCCATATATTTTTGTTAAACTCTACATATTCAAGATCCTTGCTTCGTTTCATAAATCCCATATCTTCAAACCTTTTAAAAGGATTGCTAAAAATATTTCTCATTAC
>JAAYPY010000017.1 GCA_012519555.1 Tissierellia bacterium
AAAGTGTCACTGCATCCTTGCCAAGTTTTCCATAATCAGATTCAGTATTTTCAATAAAGTATACTTTACTCACCTGTGCACCTTCTCTTTCATATCAATTTGTACTATTATTATACCAAATTTAACCGAAAATTCAATAAACTGCATTAGGTTCCAAGGCATACTATTTTGTATGTCCTAAGGGAATTTTCCATATAACCGTACCGATAACAAATCCAACTAAAGCAGGTATAATCCATCCAAATCCATAATCAAATCCGGGCAGATACAAGTGAGCAAAATCAATTATTTTGTACATTATTTCAGTTTCTTTAATATTTTCCGGTAATGCATTACAAAAATCAAAAAATGCTGCGATCATTGTTAATGTAGTTGTCCATCTATATATATGCTTTTGCTTTTTAATAATTGGTGTCAATAATGATAAAATAATTAAAGTTATTGCCAATGGATAGAGGAACATAAGTACCGGTATAGACAGGCGGATAATTTTATTTAATCCAAAGTTTGCAATTATAAAAGAAAAAACAGTAAATATAAGAGCATACTTATTATATACAAAGGATTTTGGGAACATTTCACTGAACATTTGAGCACATGATGTAATTAAGCCTATTGCTGTTTTCAAGCAAGCAACTGTTACAATGGCAGCCAATAATACTTTACCTATAATTCCAAAATAATGTTCACTAACCATGGACATAATTTTACCGCCGTTATCGGCAGTACCAACGCTGCCCAAGCTTGTTGCCCCCATATAAGCCAATGAAGCATAAATAATACTCATTCCTATCAAACACACCAATCCGGACTTACATATTTCGATTATTTTTCTTTTTGTATTTTTTACACCTAAATTTTCTAGATTTGAAATTATTACAATAGCAAAAGCAAGTGAAGCTAAGGCATCCATAGTGTTATATCCATCTAACATACCTGTAAATAAAGGTTTATCAATATAGTTTCCTTGTGCTGCATATTGGCTGACTTGACCCATTGGGTTTACATAAGTTGCAATTAATAATATTGATAAAAGTACAACAAAGGTGGGATTAAGATATTTGCCAACCCAATCTAATATTCTTCCGGGTCGCAGAGAATAATAAAGTGTAATTGCAAAGAAAAATGATGAAAACAAAAATAAGCTGATTTGAAGATATTCCTCAGCTATAAAAGCATTCAAACCTACTTCAAATGCAACGGTAGCAGTACGCGGAATGGCAAATAAAGGTCCAATGGTTAAATATAGGGCACATGTGAGAAAAATTGAATATCCCCTATTAACAGGCATTGCCATTTCTAATAAACTTTCACTTTGAGAAAGGGCAACTGAAATTACTCCTAATAGTGGAAATCCTACTCCCGTAATTAAGAAGCCGATTGTTGCCTGTAATGTATTACTGCCGGCCAACTGCCCCATTTGAACAGGAAATATCAAGTTTCCTGCTCCAAAAAATAAACCGAATAATAGTGAACCGATTAATAAATTGGATTGAAAATTAAGCTTTTCTTTCATAGATGTCTCCTTGATGTTAAATTATAATTATATAAAAAAATATCCCGCATGTAAGGAACTAAAAGATGTGCATAACAATCGCTGATAATTTCCCAGTATGCGGGTTCCAATTTTTAATTATAGCTTAATTCTATATAATAAGCAAAGGATATTTGATAAAATTATATTTAACGAATATTTGAAAACATCAATCCTGCCATCTACCCAACATAGTTTGCAAATATTGTAATAAATAACATGCTTGATATACAAATTGATAACCAAGTAATTCCGCCTAATACTATGGGCTTAAGGCCTTCGGTAAATAAATCCTTAAATTGAATCTTAAATCCCACTCCGGCTAAAGCAGTGGTAATGAAGAATTTTGAGAATTTTTTAAAGAAAGCTGCTGCCCCGCTGATTCCATCAAATATACCAATTGTGTTAAGAACAGCCATCAATAAAAATACTATTATAAACTTAGGAAATGTTTTAATAACAGTTTTTCCTATTGAAACGCTTTTGCCTGAATCATCAGCTATATTTGCCGCAGATTGTTCTTTTGCTTTTAAGATAGTAAATACAACCACAAGAAGAATTAATAAAGTTGTTCTTGCAAGTTTTATTGTAACGGCTAAGCTTGAATCAATATTATTTAAAACATTGTATGTGGATTCAGCAGCTACAACACTTGAAGTATCATTAATGCTTGTACCGGCTAAAAAGCCGAATTGATTTTGAGTTAAGTTTAAAGCAGTTGCCAAGTATGGATATAGCAATGCGGAAAGTATATCAAACAGAAATATAGCTGTCATTGCATAAGCTATCTCGGTTTCTTTCGCGCCGATAACAGATGACATTGTTGCAATTGCAGTACCACCGCAAATACAAGAACCGCTGCCTACTAAGGTTGATGTGTTGCCGGATACTCCAAGTTTTTTGCCTGCAGTGAATGAAACTAAAAAAGCCACACAGATGTTAAATAACAATAAAGGCATAGCTCTCGCCCCATAGCCTAATATTTGATTGAAATTAAGGGTTGCCCCGGTTAATATGATACCTAAATTCAAAAACTTCTTTCCTGCAAAGCTCGTACCCGATTTAAAGTCCTTGTCTACGGATGGAATCATGTTTACCACAGCCATGCCTATCAGGAGGCCCAGCATGGGGG
>JAAYPY010000018.1 GCA_012519555.1 Tissierellia bacterium
GCCCATCCGCACCAAACTTTTAAGTTTTAAAATTTAAAAAAAATTATATTACGGGAGGAAAAAGAATGAAAAATCAATTACTGAAATTGAGAAAAGCTGAAGGTTACATCGGAATAGAAACCATGATAATAGCTGCTCTTGTTATAGCAGCAGGCTTTATAGCATTAACAGCTGTCATGGATGATCTTAGCGAGACGGCCGTTAGAGTCAACTATAATATAGTGTCTAAGGATTTTGATCCCTTCGCAGTTGGAGAAAATTAATAAAGAGCAATAATAAGGAGAGGAGAAATCCTCTCCTTATTATTGCTTCTAAATAAAAAAAAAGAGGTTAAACCTCTTTTTGTATATCTTATTCAAATTCTTTTATAAGCTTTTCTTTTACCATTGAGTTTCTAATATTCCCCTTAACCAGTAAAACTGCTTCCTTGAATACTTCCTTATCGCCTATGAATATCATTTTAGACTTTGCTCTTGTTATTGCGGTATAAATTAAGTTTCTATATAATCCTCTTGATACGATACTGTGAATGGGCATTATAACAATAGGGAACTCACTTCCTTGACTTTTATGGACCGTAATAGCATAGGCAAGTTCAAGTTCTTCAAGGGACCAAGCCGGGTAGTCAATGCTTTTGTCCGGATAATCAATAGTAAGCATATTTGATTCGTTGTAATTTAAAGTCCCTATAACCCCTGTTTCTCCGTTAAAAACATTAAGGTCGTAATTATTTACAATATGAATCACCTTATCTTTGCTGTTAAACTGCATTTCCCCGGATTCTATAAAATCTGTGTTATTGTTGAATTCATTCTGTATAAGCCTGTTTAATGCTTCCGTCCCGAGAGATGTTCCCTTAACCGCACTTAGAACCTGAATATCCGAAAGGGGAACTTTCATATTTGTCATAAGTTTTTTCATAACCATGATAATTTTTCTTTGTATCTCATGTGTAGACGACTCTTCAATAAAGAAAAAGTCTCCGGAGCATTTCCTTGATAATGTTACGCCTGCTGTCAGTCCCGTATTGATTATGATGTTTGAGTTAGTAACAATTTTACTGTTTTTTGCCTGTCTGAAAATTTCCTTAAGCCTTGTGGTTTTTATTGTATTGGAATCTATCAAATCTCTTAAAATAAGCCCTGCCCCTACGGACGGCAACTGGTTGTAATCTCCTATTATGACAATTCTTATATCTTCATCAAGAGAGGACAATAACCTGTAAAAGACATAAGCATCAATCATGGATGCCTCATCTATGATTATAAAATCCCCACTGATAATGTTGCTTTCTATTCTATCGTTGGCATTAAATATTTTGACAAGCCTGTGAATAGTGCTTGCATCCATGCCGGACATTTCGTTCATTCTCTTTGCAGCTTTTCCTGTAGGAGAGCACAGGTGAATTGTTGCATCCGGCGACAGGGTTTTAATACAGTGAATTATGGCGGCCATAGTTTTTGTTTTCCCTGTTCCGGGGCCTCCGGTTATTATACTGATAGTATTCTTAAGAGCTGATATTACAGCTTCCTTTTGTTCCGGAGCCATTTTTATGCCGGAGGATTTTTCATAACCTTCAAGGAAGTTTTCTATTTCCTTTTCAGGGTACCCGTATCTGTGGATAGAGGAGTTCATTTTCCTCGATATTAACTCCACAATTTTATTTTCAATATATAAGTTATTTTTTAAATATAAAATTCTTCCCTTTTTATTTTCGCAGAATACTACTCTTTCGTCTTTTTCAAGGTATTTTAAGCCCTTTTCTATTTCTTCTTCGGAAAATTCGTAAGAATCGGCGAATCTTCCTTTTTTCTCAAGATACTTATTAAACTTTTTATAGATGAAGCTTACCGTGGTATACAGGTTCCCATTTGAAGTAACATCTCCCTGTATAAAACTATAAAGGGCTGCAACGAGTCTTGTTAAAGAGTTGGCTGTTACATTAAGGTTACATGCAATCTGGTCGCACACAGAGAAGGGAACTATATTTTCCATATAGAGGACATAAGGATTATCTTTAATTCTTATGATGGAATCCTCTTTGAACCTGTTGTATATTTTTATGGCCAAGGTATAATCAAGGTCATTTAACTGCATGAAGGCAAGGAGCTTTTCAAATTCGATATTCTGGGCTATGGCAAGCCATATCTCTTCCTTTTGATCTTTTGTTATCCCGGGTATTATATCAAGGGCATTAATGTTTTTAGCGATAATATTTAAAGAATCTTCCCCGTATGCATTTGTTATTGCCTCTGCTCTTTTCTCTCCGATTCCTCTTACAATTTGTTTCAGGAAGGTCTGAATCCCTTTAATTGTCTGGGGGATATTTTTTTCGTAGGATACGACTATGAACTGTCTGCCGTACTTTTCATTGTCAATCCAGTAGCCTACGACATTTATATCGTCTTCAATATAAATGGACATAAAATTACCCTTGAAAGTTACCTTTGTTTTAACCTTTCTTGTTTTCCCCGATGGAGTCTTTTTCTTAAGCGAAGTTAAGCCGTCAAATATATACAGTTTGTTTTTCTCATCACAGTATTTAATTTTCTTGATTATAACATTTAATTTTTCCATAAAGACCTTCTCTTTAATTCCTCTTATTTTTCTTCTATTATCGAATAGCCTCTTTCATCAAGCTTTATTCCTGCTTTTATCAGTTTTTTTCCTGTTTTCTGTTGTGTATTTAATTCCAGCCTGCACCGCTTCGTTGAAGGTTTCGAATATGTCCTTATGCCAACCTTCAAGCACCGCATCAATGTTTTTTAGGTTTACGGCTATCGTTTGAATTCCCGTAAGCCTTGTGTGGCAAGGTTTGTCCTTACCGCATCTGCCGGGTACATCACCAAAAATTTCTTTAAATTTTTCCTTCTGGAACATACAGGCATCACAGCACACGGTTAAATATCCGTAAACGGTGGTTCCCAAGGGGACCGGCAGATTTATGGTTCTCTTATCTTCACTTATGAAATCCATATTTTTCTCCTCCTTATAAAAATCCTCTCCTTATATAATACACAATATCATAAAAAAATATTCTGTCAAAATAATCTGAAACGGTCTTTGTCTTAAATGCAAAAATATGTTGGAATATATAACTAATGAATTGCGTATTATATATAATAGATAGACTGTTTATGTTCATTTTTAAAACTAATTTGAAAGGAGAAGCGAAATGCAAGAAAACGTGATTGAAAACAAAGAAAAAATAGGAGAGGAAGAAATAATGGAAGAAATAAAAGAGGAAATTAAGGATTTAAAAGCCGAAGGCAAAGAGGTTAAGCCGGAGTATAAACCGAAAAAGAAAGGCTACAGAAAAAACGCATCTCCGGTTAAAAAGCAGGGCTTTTTAAAAGCTCAGATTTATAACAAAAATATCGCCGAAGAAACAATATTTCAGGTTGAAGTAACCGGAGCCAAAAGGGATGAAGAATACGGTGATGTAATGCTGTTTACATTGAACAACACAAATGGTATGGTGCCTCTTGACGAAGCGGATGATGATATTCACTGGAAATCTCTGATAAGCTTCATAGGCAGGGAAATACCCATAGTAATTAAAAGTTACGATGAGAAGAATGACAGATTGATTTGTTCTCGTAAGGAAGCTCAAAGGATAATCAAAAGCAAGATAGTTTCCACTCTTTCAATGGAAGATGAAATTGTTGCTAAAGTTTCAAAGCTTACATACTTTGGAGCTTATGTGGAAATTCACGGGGTTGCGGGAATTCTTAAAAATGAAAATTTCTCTGATGATCACATTTCGGTCGGAGATGTATTTAAGGTTGGAGATACCTTAAAGGTTAAGCTTCTTAGGGTTAATAACACCGGCAAGCTTGCATTTAAGGTTCCTAAAATGTTTAAGAAATCTTCAATGTCCGAGCTGTCCAATTTTGAAGTGGATCAGGTTATAAAAGGTTCTGTAACCGCAGTAAAGGACTGGGGATTCTATGTAAGGCTTCTGCCCGGAGTTGATGCTTTATGTCCTCTTCCGAGAGATGAAGAAGTTTTCGTAGGCTCCAACGCCGTAATTAAGCTTACCCAGATATTTGATGAAAAGGGTAATTTAAGAATCAGGGGAAGGTTGATTAAATTTTTGGCATTTTAAATAGACTTGTCGGGGCTGTTAAGAACAGCCCCTGCAGTATATATATATAAAAAAATAGAAAGGAGTAGCAATTTAAATTGCACACACAAATTATGGCAGAATTAAGTCTATATATTAAAAAAAGTGAAGACGGTAATTTTAGTTTTAACTACGACTTTAAACAGACTTGGCATCATAAGTTTAATATGCAGGGAGTAAAACCCGAGCATGTCTACATAAAAAACTTCATGGACAGAAGAAATGAAAAGAATGCAGATCTGCAGCTTTCTTTATTAAAGTTTATACTGAAAGTCTGCTTTGCTACTGAAAATCAAATTAAGTCATATTTAAGCTCTCAGGGGTTCCCCTTGGAAGATATTGACAAAACCCTTGAAATGTTTCTTCATCAAAGAATAATAAATATGTTCATTATTTCAAAATATCCCCTGAATGAAATACCGGAAGATGCGTTGAAATGTTACAGTCTTGATTTCGGCGGCAAGTATATTTTAAGTCATTACGGTACCGAAGACGTGTTAAGCTGGACATCCACAAATGCGGTAAGGGGAGTCGAATATATAACCAAATATCTTACAACAACTCAGTTTTATCTGGCTCTTTTAAATTCCGTTCCCGAAAATATAAGGTATTTTGAATCCTTTGCAAACTTCAACATAGGGAAGAGGGATGTTCAGACAAATGCAAAATTTGAAATTATGAGTGGTCACACTCCGAGAGGTTTCATACTGGAGGTTGTGAGAAAGTACGATATTCCTTCCGGTATTCAAAAGAAATCGGAGAAATTAAATGTTCTTATGTCGGAAGGATATATTGAAAAGTATTTCAGCATAAATCCGGTAGTAATTCTGCTTGCCGAAAACGACAAAATGGCACTTGAGGTTGCAGATATATATTACAGAAACACCAACAGCACTCAGTTCAGGCTTTTAACAGACATTAGAATTAAAAACGGGTTTGATGATAAGAGCTTTATGAAATATGATCCCAATAAAAAAACTTTAATAATTGTTAAATCATCTTTGTTTTTGCCCAAAATAATTAATGATTTAGAGGAGAGTGAGTAATATGGGTAATGTAAAAGAAATTTTCAAAAAATTAATTAAAAGAAAAATCTTTATGGCAGTCTTATTATTATTTCTTATTGTTGTTTTTGTTGCCGTAAAGAAAATGCCAAAAGGCAGTGAACCCGCAGCGGTTAAGGAGTTTTCCATGAAAAACGATATGCTTGCGGGAAATCAGGACGGAGTTGTGTCCATAGTCAATATAGCGTCCAGAAAACAGCTCTTTTCACTGAATTTAAACAAAATATATGAAAAAGACTACGAACCTGCAGAATTAAATATTATTAAATCAAGCCCGGAAGCTGAGGAAGAGCCGGGAAAGGTTGAAGATACCAAACCGGATCAGGCCAACGATGTTGTGAAGGATACAGGCGGCAAGTTTTTTAGCGACAGAAGCGTAGAAGTGGTTGGGGAAAAAGAAGGCTATGATATTGTAGCTATAAACATTATTAAAGGAGATTGCTGGATAAAGGTTCAAAGAAAATTAATAAGCGATGTTCCCGAGTTTAAGCTTCTTAAGTGGGGAAGGGAAATCAATGATCCACAGGAGCTTCATCCTATTTATGTAGGGGATGTAAGGCTGTTTTTAGCTAAAAAGGGAACATTTTCAAAAAATACCTCCAAAACTGAGGTGGGGAATATTTTTGGAGGAAGAACTTCTGAAAGCGGTCTTCCCGAAGCCGAAGAGATTTCTGACCAAGCATTGATTGAAAATATTACGTGGGATATAGAAACGGCTAAAGATTCTTTAATTCCCGATTATAACTATTCCTTTACCGACAAGGGATTCTTTGTATATGACAATGTAAGGTCAAAGCTGTATCAGATTTTTGTAAAAGACAATCAGCTTGAGCTTTCCTTTATAGCTGACAACAAGGATATTGTGGTTAAGGATTATCAGTTTGAAAACGGGATATTCTATTTTACCGTAAAGGATGATTCCAATATATATATTCTTGACGGAGAAGGATACAAAAGGGTAGCAGTTGATTACGACTTGGAAGACTGGACGGTTGACGGGAATTTTCTGTATTATGCAGCTAATAAGTCCATATTTAAGATAGACCTTAAGACAAAAGAGCAGATGTATGTATACTTAGGAGATAAAACAACCGATATAGAAATTATCGGAGACTATCTCTACATAGCAAACAAATTTGGCTTAACGGTAAATAAGTCTATTCTCCATAAGTTTGATAAAAACTTGGTTTCATATGGCTGGGCCGAATTAAACTATGCAAAAGATACTAAGATTGTCTACGAAAAAGACGGGGAATTCTTGCTTAAGCAAAGTTTCAGGGACAACAAGGATAAGCTTGTTTATGTAAACAAAGACTTCAGGTTAAGCTACGAAGTTTCACTGGACGTATCGATTCCGAAGCTGGCTGTTTATAACGCCAAATGTGTTTACGGGGCATATGACGAAATCCTGTATATATATGACATTCAGGGAGTACTTACAGACAGGGTAAAACTTAACATAAGCGATATTTATATTTTATAATAAAGACCAATAAAAAACCCGCTTTTAATAATGGCGGGTTTTTTTTGGTTTCTTTGAAGAATTCTCATTCTTTTTATTCTTTTTCTGTTTTCTTGCTTTTATTGTCAGATTTATCTGCTTTATTACTGGAAATTATGCCTAGATTAAAAATTGTTATAATATTTAACCCTATTGAATTTCTCCTTTTACTTAATTAAATCAATATCGCTTGTTCTTGGGGTAAAGCTGCTGTATACGTTCCTCTCCGTTTCAATATAAACGAGTCTGTTTGACCGGCTGTTAAACTTAAATATCGGGTAAAATCCCGCCCTTATTCTAATGGGTATGAGGGTTTTTTCAGGGAAGCTGAGTCTTGTGCTGCTTTTCAGTTTTACATCGTCAATATAAACTGCCCAAGTATCAAATCCCGCCTTTGAGAAACCGCTGTTTAATGTGGAATATAGCCGTGAGCTTTTAGTATAAAGTGAAGGGTCCATGTATCCGCTGGGTGTACTTGTTTGTATCCCGCCCTGTTCACCTATTATCCTTGATACATAAGTGGTTGTTTGTGCCATATAACTGTACCTTTTACCTAAAAAAGTTATTTCTATCAGAAGGCTGAAAGTAAGCAGTATAACTAAAACGCACATTATTACATTAACGGCGGAATAACCTCTTTTGTTTTTCCATAAATATTTTTTCATTATTCAACAACCCTTTCGATTTTTGTAGGTATCTTGGTATACTTTGTTGTATAAATGCTTATTTGTTCGCCTTCAGCCAAATTAATCTTATTTCTTAATAAATACTCGTAAGTTTTCTTGCCTTCATTGTCCTGAATTAAAACTATCCATCTGCCGGTTTCTTTGTTTTCTTTTTCAGGGAAAATATCTTCAACTTTTCCGGAAAAATCATCAAAAATATTATTCTTTGTATCTTGTATGTCCTGTTTTGCACCGTTGATTTTAGGAAGACACAGAACAGCAAGCATGTAGCAGAAAAGCCCTACGAGAAGAAAAATCTGATTGTCGGACAAAAAGATTAAAGCACTGCCAAAGCATGTCGATATAAAAAATAAGATTGTGATTAAAAGTTTTTCCTTTTTGATTAAACGGATGATTTCTTCCTTTGTCAAATCCATTATTACTCTCCTTTCTTATGTACTTATTCTATAATATGCAGATTGTGATTAAAATATTCCAATAAATAATTTATGGAATATAATATAAAAAATATACGTAATATATATTAAAGGAGGTTTGAGTATGTATTTTCAAGTAGATTTTATTGATTCCTTAACCGCTATAGACAAGGAAGTTTTAAGGTCCATATATCTTTTACGATGCTTAGATGAAAATTTAATGTATGAAATGTTTTATTCCTTGGAAGGCAAATCAAGGGATTATGTCATGAGAAGAGTAAGAAAATTTATGAAGTACAAAATCATAGAAAAGGTAGGATATGGAGAAGAATATCCGGCGATATTTTTAACCACAAACGGCATAGGACTTTTAAGAAATTATTTAAATCTTCCGGTTGAAGCATATTTAAGAGCCGGCAAGAAAACAGCCCTTGGCATATACAATTATAAAGACCTTCGGCTTGATGCAAAATTGATAAAGCATCAAATCTATTTGAACACCTTTGTCCTTGAGTTCAGAAAAAGAGCCTTAGAGAAGGATCTTCAGTGGACTTATTATGACGAAAAGTATTTAAGTAAATACACAATGATAAGACCGGATGGAATGATAAGAATAGGTTCCTATGATTTGTTTTTGGAAATGGATATGGGAACCGAAACTACAAGACAGCTTAACAGGAAATGGACCAATTACAGAAGGTTCTATAATTCCGATGAATACTTCCAGAGGGAACAGGACATTAAAATACTGTTTATAATCGGTAATGTAAAAAATCCGGAGATAAAAGCAGACAGGATAAAAACAATAATTTACAACGAACTGGGAGACATAATAGACAAGGATTTTGACTTTTATGCAGCGGGTCAGGATGAACTTCTTGACATAATCTTTAAAAAATTAATTCCTGATTCTCCGTATAATAAAGAAATAATTCCTGATTTCAAAAGTATGATGATGAGGTCCTGCGGATTTATTCTTTCTTCCGGCGACAGGCTTGCAAGTGAGCTCGGCAGGGTTGCCTTTGACCTGTACGCAAGAAAGCTTAACAACTTAAAGAAAATCTTGGTTGTTGATAAGACTCCTCAGGAATTTGTCATTGACATAAATGTGGGAAGCCCCCTGTCTTTGTTTAAAAAGATTTCCTACATAAAACAGACTTCCGTTTTCTTTGAAAATAAATTCAAGAGACCTCTAAAATACATTATTATTTTGGAAGAGAATAAGGAAACGGAGTTCTATAAAGCATCAAAGGCATTCGGAATAGTGCCTTCTGACAATATATATTTCTCAACCAGAAAAAGAATAATGAATATGCAGTTCTACGAAGCCCTGTATCAGTATGATTCTCTGGGCTCAATATTCCATTTTACGGATTATTCTTTAACATCAAGAGTATTTGAAAGATCAATTTAGGAGGATAAAAAAACAAATGAAAAATGTTTTGTTTGCAATCGGTCACAAGAAGACAGAAGAAATATTGCAGGATGCTTTAAAAAGCGAAGGCTTGAATGTTGTAGGAGTCGTTACCTACAAAAGCGGAATTTTAAAGAAAATTGAAGAGACAAGGCCGGATGTTGTGGTTATAAGAGAAAATATACTTGGAAATGAAAATATCCTTGATATTATTTTCGAGATAAGAACTCAGTATCCTGCCGTAAGGGTTGTCTTTTTCGCTGAGACTGAAGAAGACGGGAACAATATGATTGCAACTTTGGTAAGCTATGGTATTTATGATATTTTGTCCGGTAAAAAGTTAAAGCTTGCCGCCATGGTTAATATTATAAAAACACCGAGAACCTTAAAGGATATCGGGAAGTTTAATATAACTACCCTTCCTTTTACCTATCGTCCCAATGAAGAAGAGGAAGAAAAGGAATTGAAGGAAGGCAAGGGATTATTAAAGAGGCTTTTTAAAGACAAGTCTCAGGATAAGGTTATAAAAACTGCTGTTGAACCTTATGAGAAGGAAGCTCAAAACAAGGAAATTCTTCTTGCTAATACCGAAAAAGAAATTAACAGGCTTAAGGATTTGATTAAGGAGAAAGAAAATAAAATAAAAGAGTTGAAAGACAAGGGAACAACCCTTGAAGCAACTAAAAATTCCCTTGAAAATGAAGTGGTTTCCCTTAAGACCAAGAAAGAGTTTTTGGAAAAGGAAATCCAGAAGCTTGAGAAAGATAAGGCAAATTACTGGAATCTCTATATTGCAAACAAGGATAAGAAGGTAGAGCTTGAACAGGAGCTTCTTAAGAGAAGGGCGGAAGTTGAAGAGCTTGAATTTAAAATAAAGGAGCTTAAGGAAAGTTCCATCTCTGAAGAAGATAAAATAAAGCTCGAAGCCGAAAGAGACTTCTTGGAAAAGGAAGTTAAAGAAAAGATTGAAGGAATAGAGGAATTAAAGGTTGCCGTTGAAGAGAAATCCAAAAAGTTTGAGAAATTAAAGAGAGAATATGAGAGCAAGCTTTCCGAAGAGGTAGAAGTAGATGAAGGTCTCGAAAAGGTAAGAGATGAGCTTAACAAAATTATTGAAGCTAAAATTAAGGAAAAAGACGAACTTGATTCTAATTTCAAAAATAAAAGGGAAGAGATAGAGAAAATTAAAGAGGAAATCGAAAAGTTAGGCTCGGACCTTAAGAGCATGAATGAAGAGTATGACAATCTTGCCGACAAGAGAGATGAACTTCTGGCAGAAAAAATGAAATTAGAGAAGAATATCCTGAATCTTTCTTTTGAAATAGAAAGGGCTGCCAAAAATAATGAAAATCTCTTAAATAAAGTTGAATCTGACACCATTACTCTTGAGAATCTTCAAAAAGAAGCAAAGAAGATAAGTTCTCTGGATGCGGGTGCAGATACCAAGCTTCAGAATTTTAGAGAAAATATGGATAAGAGTGATGAGGATGACTTTATTGACGATAAAAAAGTAAGGGTTAAGATTTCCGAAAGGGCAAGCAACAAGTGTCAGTTGATTTCGTTCTTAGGAAGCAAATCGGGTGTAGGGAATACTACAATTGCCTTAAACACCGCAGCGGTTTTAGCGGGAAAATATAAGGTTCTTTATATAGAAACCGACGACAAGTATCCTTATTCAAGCTATCTTTATGAACTTGACAATGTAAACAAAGGTCTTGAATTCGCCTTAAAATCAGCTGCAGCGGAAGATACGGAAGGAATTTACAAAAATATTGTCAAATCCGCCAATGAGAATGTCCACGGTCTTCTTGACTTTTTAACTGTTTCAAGTACATACCTGATTGACGAAAATGCAGAACCGATAAATACTCAGGAATTAAAGGCTCTTATAAGGGACTTAAAAGCTGACAACAAATATGACTATATAGTAATGGACATAAAGAGTGATAATAATTCTTTGACAGAATCCTTTTTGAAAGGAAATATGTATTCCGATATTCTTTATATTACCTTAACTCAGGATATTCACAGCGTTGCCTGTGCATTCTCTAAGAAGAAGGCAGTTAATAAAGAAAAGGCTTATTTTGTAATTAACAGGTATGATGATAAATGTAAGCTGAAATTAAAGGATATAGCGGAATGGATTGAATCTCCATTGGAAAGCTTTATAACTATTTCTTTGGATTATGCAATGCTTATGAATCTTAATATTGACGGCATGTTCTACTCTCTGCAGAAAGGGAAAGGTTATATTTTTTCCAGCATTGTTTCAAATATATTAGCCCTCAAATAATGCATGGAATAAATAATAAATTAAATGCGTATTATATAATATGAATATTAGGAGGTAAATTTAAATGAAACGTAAGAGAATAATGATAATTGTGATTGAACTTGTTTTGCTTATCGGAGTACTGTACGGGGTATACGCATATACTAATTCTCAGATAGGTCCTACAAAGGTATTTGTTTTCAATCAACCTATGAAAACAGGAGATGTGATAACTAAGGATAAGCTGGCTGTTGTCGAAATTCCTGCAAGGGCTATTAATAAAAACTTCTTAAGGGATAAGGATTTGATTCTTAACAAAGTGGTGACCACCGAGGTTTCAAAAGGACAGTTTGTTATGACTGATTTTGTTACTTCTCAGGAAGATTTAAACCCTATGAAGCTGATGGATTTGTCCAAAATGAGAAAAGTATCTTTCCCCGTAGAAATGGAGAGGGCTTTGGCCGGGAACATTAAAAGTGGAGATGTTGTAGATTTGGTATATATTGCAACCGTTGATAACCCGGACACAGGGCAGCAGTTTGTTTATTCAAAAATCTTTATGAAAGATGTGGTTATTTGGTCAGTTAATACGGAAGACGGATATGACTATGTACAAAAATCCAATGTTTCGGAAGATGATTTCAGCTTGAATGCTGAGTCCTTCAAGGGTGAAGAAGTAACTTCAATGGATAATTCCGGCGACGGAGATTTGGCTTCAGTTACAGTTGTTGTAACAGGACCACAGGCAGAGGAAATAATAGCAAGGTCCTACAGCGGAGATATTCAGATTATAGGAAGGTTCTCCGGAGCTGAAAATGTTGACAGTACAGGATACAATATATTTGACAGTATAGATGTATTTGCAGGCAATAAAGATCCTGAGTCTGGAGATTTTCCCGAAATAGAACTGGAAAATCTGGAGTAATGAAGGTTAAATAAAAGAGGCGTTATGCCTCTTTTTTATATGGCAAACAATTGCTCAAAATTTTACAGGAATAATTTTAATGAAAGTTACATATTATATAATATGCAGAGATATAAGTTTTTGTGTAAAGAAAAAATTATAAAGGAGAATGTGTATGAATGTGAAAAAATTTAAACGAAGGAAATGAAAAGAGTGTAACTCTTGAAATTTCAGGCATCAATGAAGAATTCTACATTACTCTTGAAGCAGATGATTCTGAAATCGCATCAAAGGGAACTGTAAAAATTACGGCGACCGTACAGGGAGAGTTTGACGAATTTTATTTTGGTGAAACTCCGTTATTAGAAAGTCCGGCAGTTATAACTGTAAATAAAGACGGCAACTATGTATTTACCGATAAGAAAGATGATACAGTTATAACTTCAAACATAGTGATTACTGCATTTTCAGAGCTTAACAAAGGACCTGCAGTAGAAGTTACTGTCAACGGAATGAAGATGGACATTACAGCAACTCCTGTAGCCGGAACTTCAATAAAGACCATAGAAGTCTTAAAAGACGGTGCTTCCTTGAAGAAAGTAAACTATAAATCAAGCTACAGCTATACCGCAAATAGTGCCGGAGTTTATACAGTAAAAGTAACAAGCAGCAATAAGGATGTCACGACAAAAGAAGTTACAATAGAATAAAAAAATAAATTAAGGGGCTGTTAATAAGACAGCTCCTTTTTTTTGTGCGTGGAATATTATAAAAATAAAATGCGTAATATATAATATAGACCATTTTAAGAAAGGATGTATATTATGAAAAAA
>JAAYPY010000115.1 GCA_012519555.1 Tissierellia bacterium
GGACCTGTCCTTGCTACCGAAAAACCTCTTCTTACCAAGGAGGAATTAGAAAGCAATACCAGACTGTCCTGCCAATGTAAGGTTAAGCAAAATATAAGGATAGAAATTCCCGAAGAGTTGTTCAATGTAAAAGAATATGCTGTTATTGTAGATAAAATGGAAAAACTGACATCTACTATTAAAAAGCTGACTTTTAATTTAGGAGAGGAAGAAATAAATTTCAAACCCGGACAGTATGTCCAGCTTAAAGCTCCTGCCTATGATGGAAATGACGAAGAAGTTTACAGGGCATATTCAATTGCTTCATCTGTAAATGATAAACATATTATTGAATTATTGATAGGTTATACCGGAGGAATTGCTACAACTTATGTTCATCAGCATTTGAAGGAAGGAGATACGGCTCATATTAACGGACCTTACGGGGAGTTTTATTATCATGAGGATGATGGTCCAATTATATTTGCAGGTGCCGGAACAGGAATGGCGCCCATAGTATCAATTCTTCAGTATATGGCTGATAATAATATAATGAGGGAGGCTGTGTTTTTCTTTGGAGCTAAAACAAGGGATAATTTATTCTTGCTTGATAAAATAAAGGCTTTTGAAGAAAAGCTTAATTTAAAATTTATACCTACCCTATCCAGGGAAGAATCCCCCGAGTGGAAGGGAGAAAGGGGTCGTGTACCTAATGCAATTGATAAATATATTGATACTGGAGAAAATTATTCTGCATACCTATGCGGAAGCCCTGCAATGATTGATTCAATAGTTGAAGCCTTGGTTAAAAGGAATGTACCGGTGGATAAAATATACTTTGATAAGTTTTAGGCGGTGCCAAGCACCGCCTTTATTTCATTGCTTTTGCTAATTTCTTTACTAAGTCTTCTCCAAATCTGTAGTGCCTTGCCAAGTAGTCCATGGTCTTATCTTCTAAGCCTGCAGCAGATTGAACAGTAGCTATGGCTTCATCTAGGCTTAAATCATTTTCTCTATTAAGAAAGTCCTCAATAAAAAGCATGGGGTCCACAGTATTCATGAAAACACTGCTGTCACACTGTACTCTGTCCCAAAAGTTTTCGTAGCTTCCAAGTCTTACTTCAAAATGCAGGTGAGGACCTGTACTATCGCCGGTGCTTCCCGTATAACCAATTATTTGCCCTGCCCTTACAATCTTTCCCTCTGTAGTAGCTAAACGTGAAAGATGAGCATAGAGGGTGCCGAATTTTCCATGGTCCAAAGCTATATAATAACCGTAGCTCTTATCATACCTTGCAGCAGCCACATTTCCATCTGACACTGCATAAATAGGAATATTAAGCTGCGCCTTTAAATCTACTCCATTGTGCCACCAATAATGTCGTCCGTTTACTCTTATATTTCTTTTACCGTAGGGACTGTTAATTAATATATTGTCTAAGGGTAAATGATTTAATCTAATCATTCTCATCATGTTCCTTTATGAAATATGCAAGATCACCGGATTTTCCATCGCTTAAATATCTCAAGTACTCTTCGACAGCCATGTCAAGCTGCATTTTTGCATAATCTTCAATAGAGTCAAAGGAGCTTTGAACTACTTTTTGAATGCATTTTTTTGTTATTATCACTCTCAAGGGGGGAGGGATAAGTTCATATAAAGCATCTACAACCCAAGAAAACTTTTCTCCTCCTGATTTTGTTCTATCCTTGAATAATTCTTCTGCTTCAACAATATATTTTATTGAGCGCCCTCTCAGCTTATCATGAGCCCTGAAGTATGCTGACAAGGTCCCCAAAATTATGGTTAAGGTTGGTATTACAATATCAATAATTGTTTTTAGCATATTATCACATCCTGAAATATTATATTCAATAAGACAAGTGTTGTTATTATATGAAGTATTAGTCAAGCACTTGTAGCAATATGTATAAAAATTATTAGTTTTATAAAATTACAAGTGTTTTCAGTTAGTAAATATTCACAAAAATATAAAATTAACATTCCGAATTATGCCATAAAATACTTAACTAATTAAATTAGATTAAAACCGATTAAATAAAATTAACAATATGTACAAAATAGAAGATATGTTCTATGTCTTTTCAGTTTATCCACAGCTGTGGATTAAATTGTTAACAATTCTTAAATTCGAAGACTTTAAGGAAATTATTTGTCAAGAGTTTTTTTTTAGAAAAGCAAAAATATTTAATGTTGAAATTTCAACACTAAATATTATTAGTAATTAAACAATTTATCCACGGCTGTGGACAACTTCGACTATACACTTAATTTATTAACAAGGTATAATTATAAGCTAAGAAAAAAGTATAAGTTTATACAATATTCGACAAACATGCAAACGTATTTTTAGTTTTATAAAGCAAAAGCGAAAAGACGCACTTTGGCGTCTTTCGCTTATTCTATAATTAAGAGGTAAGTATTACAATTCCGGTTCAATTAAACCGTAATTAGCGTCTTTCCTTCTATAGACTACGTTTACTTCGTCTGTATCTGCATTTAAGAAAACAAAGAAATTATGTTTTAATAAATCCATTTGAAGTATTGCTTCTTCTATATTCATGGGCTTAATTGCAAAGCGCTTGGTTTTTACTACCTTGAATTCTTCCTCTTCATCATCTTCTAAGGGCTCTATATTTTCAAATTTGATTGACTCATTTGAGTGTCTTTTATTCTGCAGCTTTGTTTTATATTTTCTTATTTGTTGCTCTAATGATTCAACTGCTTCGTCTATTGCATTATACATGTCATCGGAGTATTCTTCAACTCGTACGATTCTTCCATTGAAGGGTATAGTCACC
>JAAYPY010000116.1 GCA_012519555.1 Tissierellia bacterium
AAGGGTGGTTCAAAACAAGTATCCGGAGCTGTTTTTAATCCTTGCAGATTAAATAAAACCGCATCGTAAACTTTTTGCACATAAATGGGTTCTGAAACTACATTTCTTAATGTACCGTCCCAGTCACAACCTGATTGACCGGTGCAACATCTATCTTCAATGCCGCCAGTTCCCAAAACTGAATCGTGTCTATTTGAGCATTTCATGCTGGCATTACCTCCTCATAATTTCTGTTACTTTACTTTAATATATTCTAAATCCATTTAGTTGTTACACAGATTAAAAAAAAACAATATAGAACTGTGGGACGGTTTTTTACTGCCTAAATGTTTATTACTATTGAATTTTATTAATTGATATTGTAAAGTATATTAAAGAATAAAATTTCAGGAGGGAAAATTGAATCCACTAGTAAAATTTGAGTTTGAAAACGGAGATATAATCAAAGCGGAATTATACCCGGAGATAGCACCAAACACTGTAAGAAACTTCATTTCATTAATTAAAAAGAACTTTTATGACGGCAAAATTTTTCATAGGGTTATCAAAGGCTTTATGATTCAGGGAGGATGCCCGAATGGCAATGGAATGGGCGGCCCCGGGTATTCAATAAAAGGTGAATTTAATTCAAATGGATTTAAAAATGACCTAAAACATACAGAAGGAGTATTGTCAATGGCAAGAGCCATGTCTCCTGATTCAGCGGGGTCACAATTTTTCATTATGCACAAAAATTCACCCCACCTTGACGGACAATATGCTGCATTCGGAAAAGTAATAGAAGGTATGGATGTGGTTAATAAAATTGCATCAACAAAAACAGATCACATGGACAGACCTGTTTCAGAAGTTAAGCTTAGCAAGGTAACAGTGGATACCTTCGGAGAAAGATACGAAGAGCCTGAGATCGTATAACTAAGAAAAACAGTCTTCAGTATATTTGATATGAAGGCACAAAAAATGAGATTCTTCAATCTGCCCTTTAGAATGACAACAGGACATGTCATCCTGAGCCTAGCAAAGGATCTCATTTAATTTAGGGCATCTTAAAACCCTAAGTTTTCACCAACCAAAATTACTTTTATTTTATTTTTAGGTTTACAGAATCTTGTAATAAGTATTTGTCCGCATATAGTATCGCTCATGGTGCAATCGGTACATTTTCCGGTAAAGTGGCATGGAGTTTGAGAATTTGTTCTGAATGTATTGGGAACAGTAGCATCAAGTCTTGCTTTTTTCAGTGCAACATCTAAATCAGTAACTAGCTTGTTCATTCCTGCTACTACAATAACGCTGTCAGGACCGTAACAATAAGCAGCAACTCGGTTACCGTTTCCGTCAATATTCAAAAGCTCACCGTCCATTGTAATTGCATTTGTACTTGTAAGGAAAACATCAGCAGTTAATGCTTTTTTCATCATTTTAACTTTTTCTTTAGGGTCAGTTTCTTTATCTCTGTCATAAACAGCAATATTTTTTTCTTCTAAAAGCTTCTTAATTCCAATCTCATCAATAGTTGTTGAACCGCCCCATCCGACTATGTCATCTTGTTTAATCATTGACATGACTTTTTCTGCTGCTTCTTCAACAGTTTCGCAATAGTAGCCTTCCATATTTCTTTTTTCAAGATTCTTTATAACAGTAGCGCTTTTTACCTTATATCCTTCTTTAATAAAATCCATAAAAGACCTCCCATATATTTTGTCCATATTATACAATATTTTAATTGTCAATTCAACTAATAGAAATAAGTTTACTTAAGGTGTCCGGCACCAATAAGTTGACTTGAGATATAAAAATATTGATATACAAAATTCATAATGATATACTAATATCATGAAATAATAAGCACAGTGAGGATAAATGAAAGTACACGAAAGATTTTTAAACTATGTGAAAATTGATACTCAATCCATACCTGAAGCAGAAAAAATTCCAAGCAGCGAAAAACAAAAGGACTTAGCTAGGCTGCTGGTTCAAGAAATGATATCAATAGGAATTGAAGATGCATACATGGATGAAAACGGATATGTTTACGGTAAGGTTAAAGGCAATACAAATGCACCCGTCATAGGTTTTATTGCTCATATGGATACATCCCCTGATATGTCAGTGAAGAATGTAAAGCCAAGGATAGTATATGATTATGACGGCAGTGATATAGTATTAAATGAAGAAAAACAAATAGTAATGGAAACGAAAACCTTTGAGCATCTGTTAAAGTACTTAGGACAGGACTTGATTGTAACAGATGGCACAACCTTGCTTGGAGCAGATGACAAGGCCGGAATTGCAGAAATATTAACAATGGCAGAATATTTTATCAAGAACCCCCATATAAAGCACGGTACAATTAAAATTGGATTTACTCCTGATGAGGAAGTGGGGAAGGGAGCAGACCTGTTCAATATTGAAGAATTCGGAGCAGATTATGCCTATACTGTTGACGGAGGAGAAATCGGAGAATTGGAATATGAAAACTTCAATGCAGCAAGTGCTAAGGTAAGGATTAACGGAGTAAATATACATCCGGGAACGGCTAAAAACAAAATGAAAAACTCCATTCTTATAGCTATGGAATTTCACAGCATGCTGCCTGTATATGAAACGCCTGAGAATACTGAAGGATATGAAGGATTCAGCCTCTTAAACGAAATGTCAGGAAATGTTGAAAAAACCCTATTAGAATATATTATTAGAGATCACGATATAGACAAATTCAATGCTAAAAAAGAAAGATTCAAAAAAATCGCTGACTATTTAAATGATAAATACGGTCAAGGTACAGTGGAGTTAAAATTGGAAGATTCATATTTCAATATGAAGGAAAAAATTCTTCCCCATATGCATATTATCGAAAATGCGGTAGAGGCAATGAAAAATATCGGCATTGAGCCTAAGGTTGTTCCCATTAGAGGCGGAACGGATGGTGCAAGATTGTCTTACATGGGATTGCCTTGCCCCAACCTATGTACGGGAGGACACAACTTCCACGGCAAATATGAGTACATACCCGTTCAATCCATGGAAAAGGTTGTGGAGTTATTGATAGAAATTGCAAGAGTGAAATAGAAAGACCGGCACAAGTGCCGGTCTTGATATATCACTCTTTTACCTTTTTCAGAATCCCTATATAGGTGTCATCGAATCCTGTGGAATTTTTCTTATACAATTCAAATGTTTTGATTATGTCATAATCATTCATTCCTTCAACAAATGCTCTTTCCTTTTCACCTAAAAAATTCAGGACATACAATTTGTTTACGGAATATTTGCAGAAGAGATTTTCATATTCTGCCATATTTACTTTAGGTTTGGCGGTTTTTTCAATCATCAGCAAATTTGACAGCTCAACTACCTTTGAGTTTTGATTTAAAGTCAGAGACATATTCCTTAAGTGTCTCAGCAAGTTAGTATCCTTATACAAGGAATAGCTATAGTTTCCGAAATTATAATTTCTAAAGTCAACTGAGGATGTATTGTCTGAATTAAAGCTTACCTTTAAAATTGAAGGAATATTGTTGGCTTTCATCAAGTCTTCATAAATTAAAGCTCTGAGCATATCCTTATTGTTATTTTTAATATAATAGGCATATCTGAAAAATAAGATATTAGCCTTTGAATTTTCGTTGCTTGTCAAGTTGTTCCATTTTTCAAGTGCTCCCATATACAAAGTTTCACTTACGTCATATTTGCTCACCAAGGTAAAAATCTGCATTAACTCAGCATCAATTAAATCATTTCTTGCAATAATATTTGTTAAAATTTCATTGGCAAATTTAGTTTTATCTTCATTTGAATAGCTTCCGAAGGTAATCATGTAATAATTCGTGCCCGCCACATTGAAATAACCGTTTGTTCGCAATGATTCCATTGTTTTAACCGCATTCAGGTCATAAAGATGTGAATCCTCGGGAAAGATATAGCCGCCGAATGCCACATATTCCAAGGTGTCTTTAGCCTTAATAAACCTCCTGTCATCGGTATTTGTTGTACTTAAATTATAGTCACCAAAATAAGAATATATCTCATCTCCCTTGACAGGCATGAATTCTAATTTAGTAAGATAATTATTGTTTGTGCTTGTTTTAATATCCGTATAAACTCTTTTAATTAAGGAAGCTGCTTCTGCTCTGCTTATGTTGGTGCTGCCTCTGAATGTATTGTTTTCATAACCAACTATTATGCCTGCATTTACAAGTCTTTGGATTTCAGAATAATACTTGTTGCTTGTCGATACATCTGTGAATTTAAGAGGGGTGTCAAAAATTGCATCCTTGCAGAATGCAGCAATCAATGCAGCTGATTCTTCCCTGCTTATTGCTTTGTCAGGATAAAAATTACTTCCCGGGAATATATCCTTCAAGGTAAATTTGTTTGTCTTTAAATGTTCATTCATAGAATTAATAAAAGTATAAGACCAATGTTTATTTGACATATCATTGTATGACAAATCGCCGGTATAGATTTCTGTCATTTGATTCTGCCTGTATGCAGTTCTTGCCAATATGGTTATAAACTCTGCTCTTGTGATGTTATTTTCCGGTCTGAAAGTGAAATCTCCGTATCCTTTAAAAACATTGATGGTATTGGAAGCAAAATTAATGTCGCTTTCCGCCCAGTGATTAAAAGTATCGTAGAATATGGTTTTTGCAATGGCAGGTCGAATGGATAACACAATAAAAATAATAATAAATAATAATAGCCTTTTAAATTTCCTCAATTTGCGTCATCACCTTCTTTATAAATAGTTCCTTATAATATTTACCTCCTTTTCATCAATATTAAACAACTTTTTCAACATTATTTCAATGCTAATATTTTCTAAATCAGAAAAATTTTCAGCAATGTTTTCCGGAGGTAAATAGACTTTTAAATTATTCAATTTGTTAGGATAATATTCATAGACATTTCTCCCTACCTTTTTAACCTGACATTTCAAATAAAACTCGAATATTTCAGAATTTAAATAAGAAAGCAGGTAATCCAAAGATAGGTCTTTTGTAAAATTGTTCATTAAATAAATATCAGCACTGCAAAAATATGCTTCTTTGTCATAATAAAAATTATTTTGCTTTGATTTGTAAGGGAATATTATTTTAGGATTTTCATAGTCAGATTCGTTTCTGCCCCATTGCAGCTCATACCATTTGCGATATCCCTTTTTGCACTCTCTTCTGCTCATAAGCTTATCCTTATACATGGATAAATAATGTATTGCATTGGGACAATCATTTTCATTTTGTATAATATCCGAATAAATTAGATATAAATTATTATATTTGATTGATTTCTTTGATATGTTGCTGTTTTTAATCCATTTTCTGAGCAGAAAACTCTCTATTTTGTATTTTTCGATAACTTCTTCGGTTACTATGAATGCCTTATCACAGCCCGTAATAATACCTTGCTTGATAGAGCAGATATCCTTAATATAAGTGTTGGCAATGCTGTCAATTTTCTCAAATAGCTTCTCTTCCTCATCCTTCAGAATTATCCATCCGGTATCTTTCAGCTTACCCTGCATATATTCATATGATTCGAAATTATCCCTGCTTTTTTTGACGTATTTAAAGCTGTTTTTGTTCCATAAATTTGAAAGTATTATTATAGTCGGACTTATCATAGCCCTTTTAAAAGCTGTGTCGCCGTTATAGTCTATTAATGTGATGATATTGCAGTTTTCTTTCAAAAATTTCCTCAATTTCTGTGCATATAAGGCCTCCATAAAATAGCGAGAAGTAATAAAAGCTATGATACCCTCGGATTTAAGCTCCTCCTTTCCTTTTTTAAAAAAGCAGTAGGATATATCAGCCTTATCGTAATATACATCAAAATATTTTTTCGACAGCAGGCTCCTGTATTCTCTCTTGGTATTTTTATGACCTACATAGGGAGGGTTTCCGATTATTATGTCAAATTTGCCTATATTTAGCTCATCAATGAGAAAATCAATGTTATGTATATTAAATTCCATATCATTAAGCCCGGTGTGAAAAACAAGTCCCATTTTAGTTAAAAATATGGAAAAATCATCAATGTCAATTCCAAAGAGCATATTTTCAACTATGTATTTTTTTGTGAGCTCAGGATGGGTATGTCTTATATACTTAAATATTTCAATGAGAAAATATCCTCCACCGCAGGAAGGATCCAAAATTTTAGTATTTTCATCGATACTTTTGATTTTAAAAACTTCATGCAGCATCTTGTCTATTATATCAAAAGGAGTATATACCTGCCCTAAGGATTTCTTTTCCTTGTCGGTAAGCAGCTCTTCATAGAGTGAGGCAGGATAGAAGCTTGAAATATCAATGTTATGTACGCTAACTTCCATTAATCGGGCAATCTCTTTTTCAGTTTTGCTCTTTCCCAAGTCAAACTTAACATATTCCTTGAAAATTGAAGTGTCTTTTATATGGACTTTATGGTTTAAACGGTATAATTCATCGCATATCAATAAAATTACATACTTAACTCTGTTTATGTAGTCGTATCCTTTAATTTCATTGATTATGCACTTTATTTCACCTATTGGCAACTTGTCCATGACTGTCCCTTGAATAGCATCATTATGTATATATTAGCATAATTTGAAGTTTTAAGCAATACATCTGCCTTTATAATGCTATATAGTTACAGAACGAAATGGGAGGTGATATGATGCCGGTAATTGCAAATCAAGGGAATTCAAAAGTAAAATTAGTTCTTAATGCAGGGCTTGACGACAATAACAAGACTATCACAAAAAGCAAAACTTTTTCTAATGTTAAAGCAGCTGTAGAAAATGAGGACCTTTACAATCTTGGAGTCGCTATTTCAGATCTTCAAGAATACCAACTTACAAACATTGTAAGATATGATGAATACGAATTGCTGAATGAAGTATAAGAAGTCGAAAACTTAATCAGAAAGGGGTGATGTAA
>JAAYPY010000117.1 GCA_012519555.1 Tissierellia bacterium
AGGAGATGCCGATAAAAATCTTGCTGTTATTAAGACAGTTCAAGACGGACAATTTGTGTTTATCGATTCAGTAGAAGTAAAATAACTGATATAGAACTATTTGGGCGGACTGTTCGTTCGCCCTTTTGCAGTTAATTGATTTGGAGGAAAAAATATGACTAGTCAACTTTTCTTGCAGCAGCTTGCCAACGGCATTTCCTTAGGCAGTTTGTATGCCCTCTTGGCAATAGGATATACAATGGTTTATGGAATATTGAGACTTATTAATTTTGCCCATGGGGATATTTTTATGATGGCAGCTTATTTTATGATTTTCAGCATTATTACTTTCAAACTGCCATGGTTTATCGCAATCATTATAGTAATAATAGCAACAGTCGCCCTTGGCGTCTTGCTTGAAAAAAGTGCTTATAGGCCATTAAGGAATGCTCCTCGTATGTCCATAATGATTTCTGCCATAGGTGCGTCATTTCTTTTGGAAAACTTAGCAACCTATTTATTTACCGGTGTTCCCAGGGGATTTCCGGATATTAAAGTTTTAACTACTACAGTGAAATTAGGGAGTCTTTCATTAACTGTTGCCACATTAATCACCCCTTTTGTTACGCTTTTTCTTTTATACCTTGTGCTTTTCATAACCAATAAAACTAAAATAGGAATGGCAATGAGGGCGGTTTCAAAAGATTTTGAAACAGCCAAATTGATGGGAATAAATATAAATCAAGTAATATCTTCTACTTTTATAATTGGCTCATCTTTAGCAGCAATCGGAGCGATTCTCTGGGGCTCAAGATATCCTTCAGTAATGCCTCTCATGGGCGTTATGCCGGGACTTAAGTGCTTTATAGCAGCGGTATTAGGCGGTATCGGTAATACTGCAGGCGCCGTAATCGGAGGATTTATATTAGGCATGGCAGAAATTATGCTTATTACATTTCTACCATCACTTACAGGTTACAGAGATGCAATGGCGTTTGTTATTTTGATAGTCGTGTTGTTGGTTAAACCGACAGGACTTCTTGGAGAGAAGGTGACAGATAAGGTATGATGGATAAAATTAATAATAAAAAGAACAGAATATTTTTAAATATTTTGCTGCTAGTTATATTTGCAGCAATCATAATACTTTTAGATACAAATGTAATAGGTGATGCCTATATAAGGCGTATATTGAATTTATCTGCTATATATGCAATAGTTAGTGTTTCAATGAACTTGGTCAATGGTTTCACAGGTTTATTTTCTTTGGGACAGGCAGGTTTTATGGCAATCGGAGCTTACTCGGTTGCAATATTCACTGTTCCCTTGGCTGAAAGAGCTAAGATATTCTATATTACCCCTCAGAATCCTGTTTTGGCACAAATCGAACTGCCCTTTGTTGCAGCTCTTTTGCTGGGAGGATTTTTAGCCGCCTTAGTGGCAATTTTAATAGGTATGCCGGTTCTCAGATTAAAGAGTGACTACTTAGCCATAGCAACATTAGGCTTTTCGGAAATAATACGTATTGTTTTTACAAACACAAAATCAATTACCAACGGTGCATTGGGAATTAAAAGTATTCCTAAAATGCCTACCATGTGGGTTTTCTTTGGAGTAGCCATTATTTCCATAGGTTTTATGTGGCTGTTAATAAATTCGAGCTACGGAAGAGCTTTTAAAGCAATAAGAGAGGATGAAGTGGCAGCGGAAGCCATGGGCATAAATTTGTTCAAGCATAAGGTTATGTCCTTCGGTGTAGGAGCATTTTTTGCCGGAATCGGTGGAGGACTTTTGGCAACCTTGTTAGCTACCGTAGACCCTAATCAATTTTATTTCACGGTTACCTACAACTTCCTTTTGATTATAGTATTAGGCGGAATGGGAAGTATATCGGGTACCATCATAGCATCCTTTGTAGTTACGGCAGGACTTGAGATACTGAGATTCTTCGATGAGCCTTTGGCATTGTTTGGAATAAATATACCCTTATTCCGTCCGGGATTAAGAATGGTAATATTCTCAATTCTCTTGATGCTATTGGTGCTGTTCTTTAGAAACGGTCTTTTGGGACAGAAGGAATTGTCCTGGCAGTTTATTTTTGACTGGCTTTCCGGGAAAAAAACAAGGAAAAAGACCGGCGAAGGAGGTGCAGCATAATGAGTATTCTAAAAATCAACAATGTAACAATGAAATTCGGAGGAGTTACTGCTGTCAACAAGCTTAATATTGAAGTTCAGGAAGGAAAAATTGAAGCATTGATAGGTCCTAACGGAGCAGGAAAAACTACCGCATTCAATGTTATTACAGGCGTTTATATGCCTACTGAAGGAAATGTGTATTATAAGGACGAAAAAATAACCGGTCTTACACCGGACAAAATAACTAAGAGAGGTATTGCAAGAACTTTTCAAAATATAAGATTGTTCAAAAACTTAACTGTATTTGATAATATACTGATTGCCAATCATTTAAGATTAAACTCTAATTTTTTGTCCAGCACCCTTAGAATGCCTTGGTCTAACAAAGAAGAAAGACAAATGCGCGAAAAATCTGAGATGCTTTTGGATAAATTGGGATTATTAAGGTTGAAAAATGAAATAGCTCATTCTCTTCCATACGGAGAGCAGCGAAAATTAGAAATAGCCAGAGCACTTGCAACTGATGCGAACCTTTTGCTCTTAGATGAGCCTGCTGCAGGTATGAATCCTTCTGAAACAATGGAGCTGTCGTCATTTATTCATACCATAAGAGATGAATTTAAACTAACTATTTTCATGATTGAGCATCATATGGATTTAGTTATGGAAATATCGGAAAAAATCTACGTCTTGGATTTCGGTCAGCTAATAGCTCAAGGAACGGCAGATGAGGTTAAAAATAACCAAAGAGTTATAGAGGCTTACTTGGGGGTGGAAGAAGATGCTTAAAATTAACGATCTTTATGTAAATTACGGAGGAATATCCGCAGTTAAGGGTATCAGCATACATGTTCCCGAAAAGTCAATAGTAACCCTAATAGGAGCCAACGGTGCAGGAAAAAGCACCACCCTTAAAGCTATTGCAGGACTCGTAAAAGCAAGAAGCGGTGAAATTTTGTTTCAAGGTGAAAATATACTTGGAAAAGATACCATAGATATTGTAGCAAAGGGAATTACCATGATTCCTGAAGGAAGAAAAGTTTTCGTGAATCTGTCGGTTTTAGAAAACCTAAAGGTAGGTGCCTACCTGAGAAATGAAGGAATTGAAGAGGATATAAAAAGAGTTTATGAATTGTTCCCAATACTGAAGGAAAGGGCGTGGCAATTGGCAGGTACCTTATCCGGAGGCGAGCAGCAGATGTTGGCTGTAGGAAGAGCTTTAATGGCCAAACCTAAGCTGATAATGATGGATGAGCCTTCCTTAGGATTAGCTCCCTTAATCGTGAATGCCATATTTGATATAATAAAAGAAATAAATAAACAAGGTACTACAATTTTATTAATCGAGCAAAATGCAAATAAGGCACTGAAGGTTGCAGATTACGGTTATGTTTTGGAAACAGGAAATATAACCATGGAAGGAAAAGGAATAGATCTCCTGAAAAATGAAAAAATTATTGAAGCATATTTAGGAACATCCAAGAAATCAATGCCCTAACATACATTGGTGAATGAAACTGCGCTAGCAGCATTTAAAAAGGAATGCCCATAATTGGACATTCCTCTTCTTTGTTACATAAGCATTTGAATCAAGGAGCCTGCCAATACCGAAAAAACATATATGTACAAGATAATCATAATATTCTCTTTAAGATTACGATTCATCTTAAATAATATCAACAACCCTACACCTGCACCGGTGGAAAGTCCTGCAATTACTGAGCCAAAGCTAATACTTCCCTCTATATACAGCTGCGTGAGTATAACAGATGCGGCACAATTAGGTATAAACCCTATTATTCCTGCCAATGCAGGCTGAAGTATACTATCATTGAGCAAAATTTCAGACAAATCATCCTCGCCCGCAAACTCTATGAGAAAGTTTAAAAATAAATTAATAATAAACAAGAATATAAATATATTAATTGTATGTTTTAGTGCAGGTTTAAATAATCCCTGTTCATCATGACATCCGCAGTCTGTACAAACATGTCGATGAATAGAACTTGCGATTCCCTCATTATTTTTTCTGCTAAAAAGACCTGTGAATATGGAATCTGCCATAGTTCCGGCTATAACAGCAAGTGATATTTTTATCGTTATAAGTGATAAAATTAATTTTAAGTTGCCATTGCTTGATAATAATATGGGTATTGCTTCATCGGATGTAGATATGAATACTGCTATCAATGTTCCTGCAGTTATTATTCTTCCTGCATATAAATTTGATGCAGCTACAGAAAATCCGCACTGAGGAACACATCCAAGCACTGCTCCTCCCACAACTCCAAATCTTCTCAGTCCATTGACTAACTTATTTGATGACTTATGCTCAATATATTCAATTATTAAATAGGCTGCAAACAAAAATGGCAGTATTTTTAATGAGTCTTTAACAGCATCTTCAACTAATTCCCACATAGTCCCTCCTGTGAAACAATAATATAATATTATATACTACTAATATTTGTCAATACAATCATTTTTATGTAAAAATGCTGAATCTGCCTCATTTATTTTACTATATTAAAAATAGTGCTTTATATAAAGCACTATTAAGAAACTCCAAAATTGTCAATGTATATGGGGATATCATATATGATATCCCCTATTCGTGTCTATTTATTAACTGCTTCTTTTAATGATTTTCCTGCTTTGAACACCGGTGCTTTTGATGCCGGAATATCTATTGTTTCGCCAGGATTTCTTGGATTTCTTCCTTGTCTTTCTTTTCTGTCTCTTACTTCAAAAGTTCCAAACCCAACTAATTGAACTTTTCCGCCTGCTACCAGTTCTTCTTTTATTGTTTCCATGAATCCGTTTAAAGCTTTTTCTGCATCTTTCTTAGTAAAACCGGTTTTTTCAGCAACACTTGCAATTAATTCAGCTTTATTCATAATAATCCTCCTTAATAAAAAATGTAGTTTATTTTTATTTTATCTAAATTCCTATCGGAACTTTGATTTTTCCCACAACTCATCCATTTCTTTCAGAGTCATTTGTTTTAAATCTTTGGTTGAATTTTTCTCTATGTACTCAAAACGATCAATAAATTTATTGATAGTTTTATTCAGAGCAATATCGGGATTAATCTTCTCAAACCTTGCGAAATTAACAAGTGCAAACAACAAGTCACCGAACTCTTCTTCCATGTTTTCAATGTTATGATTATTGTATTCCTCAATAAACTCCAAGAGTTCTTCTTTTATTTTCAACACCGCTCCCTGTGCATCAGACCAATCAAATCCAACTTCCGCAGCTCTCTTTTGAATTTTGTAACTTCTGCTTAAGGTTGATAATGCCTTGGGAACATTTTTCAAATTATCGGTATACGTTGTTAAATTCTTCTCTTTCAGCTTGGAATTTTCCCAGCTGATTAATGCTTCCTCAACGTTATCTGCTTTCACATCTCCAAATACATGAGGATGCCTAAAATACATTTTTTTACAAACATTGGTTACCACATCACTAAAGTTAAAATAACCCTCTTCACTGGCAAGTTCAGCATGAAATACAATCTGGAACAATAAATCGCCAAGTTCCTCAACTAAATTATCTAGATCATCATTGTCAATTGCATCCACAACTTCATAAGCTTCTTCAATAACATGCTGTCTTATTGAATCATGCGTTTGCTTTTTGTCCCATGGACACCCGTCCGGACCTCTGAGTAGTTTTACAATTCTTAACAGATTAGTTACATTATACACTCTATTTTTTGAAATTTCAATAGGCAGAATGCAAAAATATGTTGAAAATCCGTAATTTTTTTCTCGATCGAGCATTAATAGCGGCATTCTTTTTACATTTTCTGCCAAAACATCAATAATTAGAATATTTGCGTCTTCCGGGTATGTTTCCATAAGCGTAACCTTGAGCATGGATGCAAGATCCATATCATAAACTTGTGTAATAACATTAAGAGAATTAACATCAAATGAGAATTCATCTGTTTCTAAACAATCTAAAATTTTAATATTATTATAATCCGCATATCCCGAAAGTTTTAAACATTTATCAAGAAAACTCATTCCATCAATTATTATTGTATTAATTTGGCCTTTGTATTCATTTATCAGCTTTTTTGTTACTATATCACCGTAATAAGGGCTTCCTGCAGTACAGTAGTTAATCTTCCCGTATTGTTTCGACTGCTCAATAAGCGTATAAATGATGTTTTCATATACTTCATCAAAAGTTTCATATTTTTCAAAATAATCATCAAAACTTTTAATATCAATCTTTTTTCTTAGTTTATTTACTAGGGGGTGACGGTCTGTTCTTACAAATGTCGGAATTCTTTCCGTAAGTGCCTTATGGGCTTTTAATGTTAAGTCGTCTTCACCGGCAACTCCCAACCCGATTATTTGAATTGTATTCATTTTATTTCCTCACAAATCTGCTTAGTTTTTCTCCCTTGGGTATAAGTTCAAGGTCTTCTTTTGTTATTGCTCCCGTTACAAACAGACATATTGCATATACTATTACTGCCATTGTTATG
>JAAYPY010000118.1 GCA_012519555.1 Tissierellia bacterium
ATAGTATCTGGTCGGCCCGTTAATAAAGGGAATTTTTTTAAATTTATTCATATTAAAGGCAACATCGGCATCAAGGCCGATATTCAATACCGAGGCTACATACTCGTCGTTTGCTTTTAATAAATCCAATTCTAAGCTTTCGCCTTCCGTCTGCAAGTCGATATCGCTGAAATAAGCCGCATTTGTAAAATTCTTAATAAAATCATTGCCGGAACCTACCGGTATAACACCGACACTGACATTTTTATATCCGAATGCCCCGTTTATTATTTCGTGGAGGGTTCCGTCTCCGCCGCATGAATACAATACGGCTGATTTTTCTTCTTGGCATTTATACCGGGCAAAGCTTCTTGTATCTTCTTTAGATTTAGTGACATACACTTCGTAATCTATTTCTTTGTCCTTTAATTCAAGATCTATTGTTTTTACTAATTTTTCCTGTAACCTTCCATTGCCTGCAATGGGATTTATAATAAAAATGTGTCTCATGGCTTCTCCTATGTATCATTACGTAAGTGGATTCTTGTCACCAGTCATGGGGTTAGGTCATAAGGGCATCTACTTTGTGCCGAACAGTCTGTCTCCAGCATCTCCCAAACCGGGTATTATATAACCTGTTTCATCGTATCTTTCATCTATGGCAGCAGTGTATATCTCAACGTCGGGATGGGCTTCCGAAACTCTCTTCAGACCTTCCGGAGCACATACTAAATGGATTGATTTAATTTTATTAGCTCCTCTTTTTTTCAGCATTGACAAGGCACCAATCATTGAGCCTCCTGTTGACAGCATGGGCTCTGTAATAATAACTATTCTGTGTTCAATATCTGCCGGAAGCTTGCAGTAGTATTCAACAGGCTGAAGAGTTTCTTCATTTCGGTACAAACCTATATGGCCTATCTTTGCATTTGGAATTAAATCAAGCATTCCGTCCACCATGCCCAGTCCCGCCCTTAAAACCGGAACAATTGCAATGTCTTCTCCGGATAATACTTTGCCTCTTGTTTTGGCCATGGGTGTTTCAATATCGATATCTTTCAGAGGAAGGCTTCTTGTTACCTCGTATGCCATCAGCATGGAAATTTCTCTTACTAATTCTCTGAAATCTTTTGGGTGTGTGTTTTTATCTCTAAGCATTGTCAGTTTATGCTGAATCAACGGGTGAGATACTACAGTTACATTGTTCATAATGTACTCCTTTATTGTAATATGTTAATTAATAGGAATTGTATTGTAAGTAAACATGTAATATAATTATTATATACAAAAAGCTCTTTGTCAATTAATTTTTTATTAAAGGAGGGGGGACATACCTTCAAAGTCAGGTGATTCTAAGAAGGATAAACTTTGAAGGTATGTCCCCGTGGAGGAGTTATGATTAAGGGTATTGGGATAGATATTGCGGAAGTTGAAAGAATAAAAAAGAACATGGGAGATGACAGGTTCCTTGAAAAACTCTATTCAAACAAGGAATTGGAATATTTAAAATCAAGGAAATTGAATCCCCAAACAGCTGCCGGAATGTTTGCTGCAAAGGAAGCTGTTGCAAAATGTCTGGGTACGGGATTTTCAAATTTCGGTCCACGCCACATTGGAATACTAAGGGATGGTCATGGGAAACCTTATGTTGTTTTGTCAGGCAACGCATTAAAAAGGGCAGAGGAGCTGAATATTAAAAATATTCACATTTCCATATCACATACAAAGGATTTTGCAATTGCTCAATGCCTGGCCGAATGAAAATTGCAATTCACTTCAAGCGAGAGCGGGTATATTTATTATTTTTAATCGACATTCATGACCAAGAATGAATAATAGCATAAATTTAGAAACTTCATCATAGAATGAAATAGGTATGGGGACACACCTCTGCCGTCTCCCGTTTCATTATGATGGAAGCAGGTTTTAATATGAGATTGACAGTGTTGCTTTTAGTATTAATTATTTTTGTAAGCGGTTGCGCTGCTGAAGATGCTCCCTTCATACTGCCTGTTAATTATTCAGGTGAGGCATTGATGAAGGTATATACGGACAAAACAGAAAATGATTATAAGGTAAATATTATTTGCAGAGATGGTAATTACAGCATCAGAACGGAATCCGAAAATGAGGCATGGAATTATGCATATGTTTCAGGGGGTAGATGCATATTAAACAATGACAAATTTCCTGAAAGCAGTGTAACAATTGAAAATTTCAAAATAAATGAGACATTGATACATGATTTTGATTTTAGGAAATTCGATGTTTTGGAGGAAATTCCGGAGGAATTGATTTATTGGGATGGAGAATATAAACATGTTATAAATTTCAGTAAAGATAATTTGCTTCCGAGGACAATTTTTATTTATAATAAAGATAAATTGGTAAAAGCTATACAGTATGAAACAATAATTATTGAGGAATAATATTATTAATTATTTACGTATAATACAAATGTTACCATACAACATATGTGTTTATTGTGTTACAATATAATATAACTGTGCAATTGTGAGGTGTGTGTCTTGGCGGAGAATAAAAAAGTTTTGATTTCCATTCCTGAAAACTTGCTTAGGGAATTGGATAATGCGGTAAAAGAAGAAGGAACAAACAGAAGTGACTTTATCAGAAAATCCATAAGATTTTATTTGATTGAAAAAAGAAAGCTTGAAATTAGAAACAAGATGAAAGCCGGTTATTTGGAAATGAGTAAAATCAACAAGAGCATTACTGAAGAATACTCAGAAGGGGACTATGA
>JAAYPY010000119.1 GCA_012519555.1 Tissierellia bacterium
ATAGCAATTACACAAATAAGAAGCAATGGAGAAATTATGAGCGGTTTAGTTTTAAAAACACTAGCGCTGTTCACAATGGTAATCGACCATTACGGCGCAATTTTTCAAAGCGATATTATTATTTACAGGATAATCGGAAGACTTGCATTCCCTATTTATTGTTTTTTGTTGGTTGAAGGATACTTTCACACAAGCAATATAAAAAAATATGCTGCCAGGCTCTTAATATTTGCTTTCATTTCAGAAATACCCTTTGATTTGGCCTTCTTCGGCCATGTAGGTTTTGAGCATCAAAATATATTCTTTACTCTCTTCATAGGTTTAACAGCAGTATATCTTATTGATAACAAGGAAGTTAAGTTCAACAACAATACCTTAATAGTTTTTATAGCTGCTATTTTAGCAAGCTTGCTCCGAACAGATTATCAATTTATAGGTATTATTTATATTATGGCATTTTACTTTATGAGGAATCAAGCAAAACCAAAAAAATACTTAGTTTTAGCCCTAATCATGTTTGCTGTCAATTTAGCTTCAGGCTGGGCTCAGCAGTTCTCACTCCTTGCCTTGTTGCCCATACACTTTTATAACAATAAAGAAGGAAGAAAAAACAAAATTCTGCAGATGAGTTTTTACTTAGCTTACCCCTTGCATTTATTGCTATTTTATTTAATAAACAATCATCCTTAGCTGTCGCTAAGGATGACATATCGTTATTTTTTAATATAGATCTTTTCTATTTCAGATATATATAAGGTGTGATGATCCTTTTTAGGATAGTATTCATTATCTAATTCTTTGATAATAAAGCACTCCGGCTTCATTTCCTGAGCATATAATTTCTTGCAAATAATAACCATATCAGCTTCTTCGAAATAGGGGATATCATTAATATGGTTTATTGTCAAGTTGCTTTTAGCTATTTTATCTTCCTTCTTTCCTGAAACAGAGCCTAAATAAGATAGAGTTTTCTTATATTCCTTATCAAAAAAGCACAGTGAAAAGGTATCTGAGCCATCCACAAATTCTTTGGTATATCTTTGAGGTCTTATTACGGTATTAGCAACCTTTTTATTCCACATAATTCCGAACCCGCCCCAGGATGCGGTCATGGTGTTGATTTTATTATCTTTCTTTGCTGTAATCAGCATCCATCCGTCATTTATCAATTGAAAAATATTTTTGTCTAATTGTTCAGGTGTTATTTCTTTGTAATTATCCATTAAAACATCTCCTTTTTATTAATCATCGGCTGAAATTTGCACGCGTTTTGATATTATTACCTCATTCTAATTATATCATAAGAAAACATTTATATTCAATAAGAAGTCATAATATTTGCCGGTTTAGTCATAATTTGGTTTGTTTTTTGTAATAAATCTGTAATATATGACTTTCGATTCATAATTGTGTAATAAATTTGTTACATTTGCCAGTAAAACAAATAATTGAGGGTTTCATTACAAAAAATATCGTGCTATAATTCGTCAGTAACTAAAAATCAGTTACACACTTCAGCTGAAGTGTAAGGGGTAAAAGAATATATAAAAGGAGAAATAAAATGAAAAACAAAATTTTAGCATTAGTATTAGCACTAATAATTGCACTATCTTCAACATCTGCATTTGCTGCAGAACAAGTGTATTATACAAATTTAAATATTTATGATTTGTTAAGGAATTATGGTTCTTACTATTTTGAACCTGCAGATACAAACGGAAATGTTCAGACAAACACTTATACTGAAAAGGCTCCTGTGGATTACACAGCCGAAACTAATCAAGCTCCTTCAAATGAAAGAGCAACAAGTGAAACTAGAACAAACACAAGTGCTGCTCCATCAGTATCAAATTATGAGAGACAAGTGGTTGAACTTGTAAATATAGAAAGACAAAAAAACGGATTAGCACCGCTGGCATTAGATTCTTCAATATCAAATGTTGCAAGAATTAAATCAAAGGATATGTCAGATAATAATTATTTTGCGCATCAATCTCCAACCTACGGAAGTGCCGGTGATATGCTTACTCAGCACGGAATCAGATACAGTGCATGGGGTGAAAATATAGCAGCAGGCCAAAGAACACCGGAAGAAGTTGTGAGTGCATGGATGAATTCACCAGGTCACAGAGCAAATATACTTGCATCACACTTTACAAAAATAGGTGTTGGTTATGTGAATAACGGAAGACCATACTGGACACAAATGTTTACAAATTAATATAGAGCAGCAGGCATTTCAAATTGAAGTGTCTGCTGTTTTGCTATTTAAACTCTGTCATGTTTTTTCTGTATCTTGCAGGTACAAATTGGAACTGCAAATTAATATTCTTCCTCTCCTTAATTGCCAAATCGGTAAAGTATTGTTTCCATAATTTTTGTATCCTTCTTTCATTTAAAGAAAACTCAACATTGTCAATCTTGATGTTTTCTTTAATCTCCCAAACATTATCCGCATATACAACCGCTTTTTTTCTTTTTTCATCAAAGATGATGAATTTTTCAAACTTATATCTGTCGGCAAAATGGTCTGCCAATAAAATGCTTATGTCATTGTCGGGAGAATATTTTGCATACAGAATCCCTCCCATATCAGAAAATCTCAGTATGCCCAGCACCCTATGTTCTTCGCTTGCAACTTTTTTGTATATAACATTAATAGGATGAACTTTTTCGTGAGTATAGAAGTTCATGGCGTATTTGCCGTATTCAAATGCAAATATCAAAAAATCTAAAATTATGTTTTCTTTGTCGGCATCATTTGAAAGATAGCAATAATAAACATTGATATAAGCCTCTCTGGAAATCTTAGCATTAATTGCATCGCTGACAATCTTGGCTTTTGATATGTCTGTTTCTACAATTTTCGATCCATATATCAGAGACTGCTGATAGTTTGGCAATTCATAAATGCCTGAAGCTTTTACTTTTTTATAATGATAATAAATACATGTCATCAATCCTTCAAATGTACCGTCATATAAATAATCCATGACCTATAACAATTCAAAAATACTTATTTGTCTTTGAATTTCCTTCATTCTTATTTCCGATTTTATAGCTTCCGGATCAAGCCTGGTATTTCCGTAATATTTCCCTTTTACCGTAATAAAGTATTTTGCTCTTTTTAAAACTGTCCTCATCCTTTTAAGAGAATCATAGGAAATTTGAGCGTTTTTTCTTTCTCTGATTATCCTTTGAGCACTAATTACCCCGAGGCCCGGTATCCTTAAAAGCTCTTCGTAGGAAGCCTTGTTGATTTCTATAGGAAATTTGTCAATATTCCTAAGTGCGTACATCATTTTGGGGTCAAATTCCAAATCAAGATTGGGCTCAGTTTCAGTAAACAATTCTGAAGAATTAAAATAATAATAACGCATGAGCCAGTCTGCCTGATACAGCCTGTGCTCCCTCAACAAGGGCGGCATGGTGCTTAG
>JAAYPY010000019.1 GCA_012519555.1 Tissierellia bacterium
AGAAATTCTTAATATAGGTAAGAGGTCAATAATTAGTGAGTTTCTCAAGTCTATTCGTGGTGCTTAACTTTAAATTAGGGATTAATGATTCTATTTTTCCGAAAGTAACTTGACACTATCGAGATTTCTTTTTTAGTTGATTTTATTTGAATATAAAGTTATTATATACATAATAAAAAAAAGAGGTGATTATATGAAGCTTACTTTCTTGGGACATTCGGCAATATTAATTGAAGAAGGAAACTTTAAAGGACTTGTGGATCCTTTTATTAGCGGAAATCCTTTATGCAAAATTACTGTTGATGATTTAGTCGGCATAACTCATATTTTTGTAACTCACGGACATGGTGACCATATAGGAGATACAGTTGATATAGCAAGAAGAAACCAGTCGCTGATAATTACCAATCACGAAATTTCCATGTATTTCAGCAAATTCAAATTAAGAACTCATGCTATGCATATTGGGGGCAGGACAAAGTTTGATTTTGGCAGGGTAAAAATGACAAATGCTCTACATGGCTCAGGTATTTCCGACAAAGATAATATGATTTGCGGGGGTAATCCGGGAGGATTTATCATTGAAGTAAATGGCAAGAAAATTTACCATGCAGGAGATACAGGGCTTACATATGATATGAAATTATTGGAGGATGAAAAAATAGATGTTGCCTTTCTTCCCATAGGAGGAAATTATACCATGGATATCGATGATGCTGTTAAGGCTGCTGATTTTATAAAGGCGAAAATTGTGGTGCCTATGCATTATAATACTTTCGGACTTATTACTGCTGATCCTGAGATATTTAAAAATAAAGCGGCATCCAATGTTATTATACTGGACATTAATGAAAGTATGATTGTATAAATCATTGTTGAATAGTAAAAACCCATATGGTATAATAACAATATTATCAGAATCAGGGAGGTTCATATGTTTGCTTTAGTGCTGATATTAAATGACATATATAAACTTGATGAAATAAATGAATTGTTCTATGATGAGGAAATAGGAGCTACTTCCATAGACAGTCAAGGAATGGGCAAGGTTCTTTTAGATCATAACATAAACCTGCCGATGCTTGACAGTGTAAGAAAGCTCATAGACGGCAGAAAACCATACAGCAAAATAATATTCAGCGTAATTAAAGATCGAGAAAAGCTTGATGTGGTTGTTGGGAAAATAAAGAAAGAATTGGATTATTTCGAAGAACCCGGGACGGGATTTATGTTTGTAATACCTGTTACAGAAGTCTACAGCCACAGTACCGAGAAGTATGGAGAATTAAGATAAAATTAAAATAGTAATTAGGTATGGGGACACACCTTCAAAAGATATCCGGCAATTTACGGACATCTTTTGAAGGTGTGTCCCCAAATTATATGGTGAAAGTACCATATTTTTTTATGCCTTAACACTCATTTTTCAGAAATCTTCTCTAAAAGATGATTGGTAGGCTGCCACTCAGATTGCCAAATTTATTTCATAAAGTTATTGACAATGATTATCAATAGGCGTATAATAAACTTAGGTAAATGATAATGATTATCAATAACAATATTTGGAGGCTAATATGACTTTAGACAAGATAAAACCGGGTCAAGGCGGAATTATTTCATCAATAGGCGGACAAGGCTTATTAAGAAGAAGACTTCTTGATATGGGCTTAACACCAAATACTCGTGTAACGGTCAGAAAGGTTGCACCCATGGGAGATCCGATAGAATTATGTCTTAGAAGCTATATATTGACAATACGTAAGGATGAAGCAGCAAAAATAGAACTGAAAGAGGTATTTGACCTATGAGTGTGATTGCCCTTGCCGGAAATCAAAACTCCGGAAAAACTACTCTTTACAATAAACTGACAGGCAGCAACCAGCATGTTGGCAATTTTCCCGGTGTGACAATAGAAAAAAAGGAAGGTCAAATAAAAAAACACAAGGATATTTCCATAGTGGACTTACCGGGGATTTATTCTTTGTCTCCATATACGTTGGAAGAGGTTGTTACCAGGGATTTTTTACTTAAAGAGAAGCCTGATTTAATCTTAAATATTATTGATGCAACCAATATTGAAAGGAATTTATACCTTACTCTTCAGCTGATGGAGTTATCAATTCCCATGGTCATTGCATTGAATATGATGGATGAAGTTACAGCCAGCGGGAATTCCATAGATGTAAAGAAGTTATCCTCTCATTTGGGAATACCCGTTGTTCCCATATCGGCAAGTAGAGGTGAAGGAATAAATGAACTCATTGATGTTGTCATAAGGTCAATTAAGGATAACTCATGCCCTAAGAAGCTTGATTTTTGCGTTGGGGAAGTGCACAAGGCCATACATTCCATTTCACATTTAATATATGACCAAGCAGAGGCTGTCGGTTATCCTCCAAGATTTGCTGCCACAAAGCTTGTAGAAGGAGATGAACCTACCTTTAAGAGCTTGGCAATAACCGATAATCAAATCCACATTATCGAGCATGTGGTTAAGGATATGGAAGAAGCTCTAAAAACTGACAGGGAAGCAGCCTTAGCAGATATGAGATATTGCTATATAGAAAAAATCTGCTTGGAAACTGTAGTTAAAAGACAGGAAACAGTAGAGCAGCAACGGTCTGAAAAGATAGATGAAATACTGACCCATAAATATTTCGGAATACCTATATTTTTAGGAATTATGTTCTTTATTTTCTGGATGACCTTTAATGTTATAGGTGCTCCTCTTCAGGAGTTATTGGAAACATTAATTGATGCATTAACCGAAACAACTTCAAATGCATTGATTGCTATCGGAGTCAGTGATTGGCTGCATTCGCTGGTAATTGACGGAATATTTGCCGGAGTCGGAAGTGTATTGTCCTTTCTGCCAATAATAGTCGTTTTATTCTTCTTTTTGTCTTTTTTGGAAGACAGCGGATACATGGCAAGGGTAGCATTCTTAATGGATAAGCTGCTTAGGAAAATAGGATTATCTGGAAGGTCATTTGTGCCCATGCTTATTGGTTTTGGCTGCAGTGTTCCTGCCATTATGGCGACGAGAACATTGGCAAGTGAAAGAGACAGAAAAATGACAATTGTTTTGACACCTTTTATGTCATGCAGTGCCAAGCTTCCTATTTATGGCATGATTACGGCAGCTTTCTTCCCGGATAATGCGGCATTGGTTATGATTGGACTGTATGTAATGGGAATTGCAGTTGCAATACTATCAGGCTTGCTATTGAAAAATACTATATTTAAAGGAGAGCCGGTGCCATTTGTAATGGAGCTGCCTGCATATAGAATACCTACAAGAAAAAGTATCTTAAACAACATGTGGGATAAGGGCAAGGATTTTATTCAAAGGGCATTTACCGTTATTTTCTTGGGCACAATAATTATATGGTTTTTACAAAACTTCAACTGGTCCTTGAATATGGTAGAAGACAGCTCCAACAGCATACTTGCCTATTTAGGCTCCATAATCGCACCCATATTCCTCCCATTGGGCTTTAAAGACTGGAGAGCATCAACAGCCCTTATTACGGGATTAACCGCCAAGGAAGCAGTTGTGAGCACCTTGAGCGTATTGACGGGAACTGTTACCGATATTGAACTTTCCCAGGTTTTGTTTACAATATTTACACCATTGAGCGCCTTTGCTTTTTTGACATTTACCTTGTTGTATATGCCTTGTATAGCTGCTTTTGCAGCAACAAAAAGGGAGTTGGGGTCAATAAAATATGCAGTTTTAACAGCCTTATACCAAACAGCTACTGCTTATGTAACAGGAACTCTTGTCTTTCAAATCGGAAGTATACTTATAGGAGGGTAAAATGAATTCGGCAGATATGGTGATTCTTTTAATTATTGCAGCTCTTGTTGCAGGCGTAATAAAAGTTATGAGAATACAGAAGAAAAAGGGCAGCTGCTGCTCGGGATGCTCGGGATGCAGCAAGGCAAACAGCTGTTCCTCTGCAAAATAAACTGTCTTAACAGGACAGTTTTTTTGTAATTAATAACATATTAATATCTTGCGAATATATATAATTATATATATTATGTGAGGTGAAAATATGAATGAAGTAAATAACCAAAGGTTAATAGATTGGAGTATTAATCTTTTGCCAAGAGTAATCGGCAGAGGGAGAAGGAATATTATAAGAGCAGAAAATGCTATAATTGAAAATATAAGCAGGGATAACAGGACAGTGTATGTAACAATATCATATGGCATCTTAGGAGATTTTAATGTTATAAATATGGAGCTGGTCAGGTTGGTAGTAGGCAGAGATACCATTATCACAGATCAACTTGGAAACCCCATGTCAATTAGAGATTTAAGAGAAGGAATGGTGGTGGATGCCGTATTTTCAGCTGCCATGACAAGAAGTATTCCTCCTCAGGCAAGAGCTTACAGGTTAACCGTTATTAATGATAATATGCAATCAAGTTTTACAGAAGATATAGTCCTGGAAGTTGATTTGGTAAACGGATTTTTGTATACAGGAATTCCCTTTGATATAATGAGCCAAATGCGGTTTGTTGTAACAGATTCAACCACAATCAGAGATAGGAGGGGAAGAAGAATAAGGTTGAGAGACTTGAGACCGGGTGAGCTTGTAAGAATTGAGCATGCAAATTTCATGACAATGAGTATACCGCCTCAAACTACAGCCTATGATATACAAGTTCTATAGGAGAACATTGAATAATGAGCATTTAAGGATTTGGGCTGAGCTCAAGTCCTTTAATGTTCAAGGAATAGAATTTTGTTTTTAGAAAAATGTTTAATTTTATAAAATAATGGTAAAATGTATATAAGTACATTAAGATGAGGAGTATTATGGAAGTAATAACATCTTATGAAAAACTTCAGCAGCTTATAGAGAATAGCCATATGCTGATGATTTATTTTGGAAGCAAGGCATGCAGCGTATGCAATTCCATGAAGCCTAAAGTGGAGAATATGATTAAAAGATACCCTGCCATTAATGCCGTAATGGTTGAAGCAGATAAAAGCTTAAGATTATCTGCTAAGTTTAATGTGTTTACCGTCCCTGTAATACTTTTATATATTGAAGGGAAGGAAACCATAAGGGAAGTAAGAATAATCAGCTTAGATAATTTAGACCAAAAAATCGCAAGGTATTGCCAGATATTTTATGTTCAATAGATAATGAATTAGATTTATTATATTTATTTGGTTTTTTCGCCGAAAAGCCCATAATCGGATTTCATTAACTCGTTGATGCTTTTTCCCTTCAACCAATCGATCATTTCTTCGACATTAAAAATCAAGGGCATTCTCTTGTGTATGTGCGAAATTGAATCATTGGAGCTGCGGGTTATAATGGTATAATAAATATCAATACTTTCATCAAACAAGCTTAATTGCTTGTTTTTATTTGCAACAATATTGTAGAGTCCGGCCATATATATATTGGAGCCGGGTTTACTTATTTTGTACTTATCCTTTTTATGCTCTTCCTGCTTCCATTCAAAATAATAAGAAGCAGGCACAATACATCTGTTGGAAGAAATCAATTTTTTGAACATTTGCTTTTCATTTAATGATTCAGCCCTTGCATTAATTATTACACCTTTGCCGTCCCATTTTGGAAATCCCCATTTAGCCAAAAGAGGCTTCATATTATTATCATCCTCTATATAAATAGGAGCAATATTGGTAGGGAAAATTTCGCCTGTTTTATAATTTTCATAAATGTTCCTTTGAGCCTCTTTCAATATTTTTTTAATTTCATTATTATCAATATCAATGTAATATCTTCCGCACATACAAACCCCTCTTAAATTTTTGCAGAGTACATTTCTTTAAATATATTCACAGTGTCAAATACACTTTCATGAACTACCGATTTAACATCAAATTTCAATAATTTAAACATGGTTTGAAGAGTAAAACCTATGGAGAAAACATAAATAATCGTTCCTAATCCAACCTTTGCGCCTAAGAGCCAGCCGATTAACAAAACAGTTCCTTCAATTGAACTTTTTACTAAGCCAATGGGAATGTTAGGGAACCTTTTTCCTAAGGCAACCATTAAAGTATCACGGGGTCCTGAGCATAGACCTACATCTATATAAAGATAGGTTGCATAACAAATTACAATCTGACCTGCAAGAAGCATTATAATGCCGCTAAAAAATTTCGTCATATAGGGTATGATTTTAAAATTTATAATTAAATCTGCGAAAGCTCCAATCAATATGGTGTTAAATATTGTTCCAAATCCGATTTTTTCTTTAAAAATTAAAACTAATACTACTAAGATAAGAATCCCGGTAATGATGGATACATTTCCGTAAGAAATTCCCGTGACTTTACTTACGCCGATACCGAAAGCATCCCAAGGGGCTAACCCTATATTGGCATAAATACATAAAACTAAACCTAAAGCATATAGAAACAGCCCGATTATTAATTGTATTAATTTTTTTAAGTATTTTTTCATTGTGTCCTCCTGATTTCAATAAGCTTATTTTATATGATATTATGGAAAATAACAACAAGAATATATATAATAAAAATCTAAACGACATATTATAGATAGTCGCTTTTTGTATGCAGCATTAATTATAATAAAATAAGTATTGACACTTCACATATTTTCTAGTATATTAATTTTAGTAAATTAGTAAGTTAGTAAATTAGTGAAGGGAGACTGCAATGAAAATACCAACGATTTTAAAACATAAACCGGTAATTATTTCTGAAAATTATTCAAATGTAGACGGAAGAAATGCTTATAATTCTGACGCAAAGGGTTTATCATTGGGACTTGCCCAATGGAATGACAGAGGAAAGGTAGATATATCTGCAAAGGTGTGGAGATATACGGGAGAAAAATGGTCAAGGCAATCTGAAGAGCTTCCCCTGCACAGGGTTTTAGATTTGGCAATACTGATTATAAGAGCCCTGCTTCATTTTAGAGAAGCATACAGATATGAAAAGCTTTATGATACAGAAGATACCGTTATTGACAGGGTTGGTATGCAGGGTGATGCAATGACTGTAAAAGTATGTACCGAAAATGAAAAAATAGATGAAGATATTAAATTGTTCAATCAGGCACTCAGTGATGATAGCGAAATAATTGGAGAAAGATTGGCTATTTTAGCAAGGCTATTAAAAGAAATGGGATATAGCGGCAGATAATATGGACAGAAAAAAAGAATTAAAAGAAAAATACAAACAAATGAAAACTGAAATGGGGATATTTATCGTGCAGAATAAAGTCAACAATAAATATCTTTTAGTAACAAGTCAAAATTTGCATGGAATGATTAACAGAGTAAGGTTTCAGCTTAACAGCGGAGGACATCCCAACAGAGAGCTGCAAAAGGAATGGAAGGAATTTGGAGAAAATAATTTTGATATTAGAATTCTTGAAAGGTTGGCATATGACAAGGATGAGTCAAAAACAGATTACTCTGAAGAATTAAGAATAATGGATATAATATGGACTGAAAAACAATCGGATAAAAATATGGGAGCATATAACAAATAAGGGCGTGAAAAAATGAGTTTAATACCAAAGGAATTGCATCCTTCCTGGAATAAATTTTTAACTGATGATATTATTTTAGAATTGGAAGATATAGAAAGAAAGATAGGCAGGAATATAAATCCAGCTCCTGACAAGGTACTTCGGTTTATGAAATGTGATTTATATAATATAAAGGTTGTAATATTAGGTCAAGACCCCTATCCTGAAAAAGGAAGGGCTACAGGCCGAGCCTTTGAGGTAGGGGACTTGGTATCCTGGGATCAAAAATTCAGGCAAGTATCTTTGAAAAACATTATAAGACTTATATACAAAAATTATAATGGAATAAATGAATATAAAGGTATTAAAAAATTTTCGGAGATACAAAAAGAAATTAAAGAAGGAAAGTTCTCTATACTCCCTCCCAATGAAATTTTTAAATCATGGGAGAAACAAGGTGTGCTTCTGCTAAACACTTATTTGTCGGTTGAAGCAGGCATAACAGGAAGCCATATACCAATATGGCAAAATTTCAGCCAAGAATTATTGAAATTCATATCTGAAGAAAACAGAAATATCAACTGGTTTTTATGGGGGAGGATGGCAGAAGATAAGAAGCAGTTTATAAAATACGGCAAATATTATATAAGCAGACATCCAATGATGTGTTCAGAATTATACGAAGATGATTTTTTAAGAAGCGAATGTTTTAAAGATACAATGAGTATAATCAACTGGAAAGATTAGCAAGGAAATCAATATCAGCTCCTAAAAGGGGAGCTTTTTAATTGCAAGAAAAAAATAATTAGTTGCAATTACCCTTATGTCGAGATTCATCATTATATGCAAGAAAACCATGAAGAATTGCAAAAATGGCATATAAAAACTATAAATAACCAATATAGCAAGATAAAATGAAATAAACACTTGACATAATTGCAACACACTAATATAATAGCTTCTATAGATAAAAAACACTAAAAAGCAAGACGCAATTAATAAAAAACAAATTGCATTTTCTTGGGGAGGTTATGATGAAATATAGTCCGGTAGATGTTATTAAACCAAAGTTGTACAAGGAGGTATTTCCTTATGAAGAAATACCCAAAATAAAATTTAACAATATTCAGCTTCCTATGAATATTCACGACAATATATGGATTACCGACACCAGCTTCAGGGACGGACAGCAATCCATGACAAGCATGGAGTCCGGGCAAATGGTTAGACTGTTTGACTTTCTCCATGAATTAGATAATGGATCGGGTATCATAAGGCAGACGGAGTTTTTCCTGTATTCACAGAAAGACAGAAAGGCTGTTGAAGAATGTATGAATAAAGGATATGAATTCCCTGAAATAACCTCATGGATAAGAGCAAATAAGGAAGATTTCAATTTGGTAAAATCAATGGGAATAAAAGAAACGGGAATATTGATGTCCTGCTCTGATTATCACATATTTAATAAATTAAACAAAACAAGGTCAGAAGCAATGAAAATGTATTTGGATATTGCTAATGCTGCATTGGAAAACGGGATAGTTCCAAGATGCCACTTTGAGGATATTACAAGAGCAGATTTTTATGGCTTTGTTGTTCCCTTGGCTAAAAATTTGATGGAAATGAAGAGAGAAAGCAAAATAAATGTAAAAATCAGAGCCTGCGATACATTGGGTTTAGGAGTATCCCATGTTGGAGTAGAGCTTCCCAGAAGTGTTCCTGCAATAATTCACGGGCTGAGCTACTATGCGGATGTTCCATCTGAATCCATAGAGTGGCACGGTCACAATGATTATTATGCATCCGTAACAAATTCAACAACCTCATGGCTTTATGGAGGTTCGGCCGTCAATACAACCTTGTTTGGAATCGGTGAAAGAGTCGGCAACACTCCTCTTGAAGCAATGATTATTGAATATGCTCAAATAAAGGGAAATGTTAAGTCAATGAATTTAAAGGTAATCAATGAAATAGAAGAATATTTTGAAAAAGAACTTAATTATCAAATTCCACCCAAAACACCATTTGTAGGAAGTGAATTTAATGTTACAAAAGCCGGAATTCATGCAGATGGCCTTTTAAAGGACGAAGAAATTTACAACAGCTTTGATACAAAAAAAATACTTGACAAACCACCCTTGGTAGCAATTAATTCCTATTCAGGAATTTCAAGCATCGCTTATTGGATCAACAGTTACTTTGGACTAAAAGGCGATGATAAAATCAATAAAAATGATGAACGATTAATTTCCATTAAAAATAAAATAGATGAAGAATATAACAATGGCAGAACAACCAATATATCAAATGATGAAATGGAGAGTTTGTCCACAAAATATATTTTTAGTTACATTAACGCTGAAGAAGCAATCTAGGAGGCGGCATGAAATTAACATTAGCGGAAAAAATAATTAAAAGCCACTTAGTTTCGGGTGAAATGAAACCGGGTGAAGAAATCGGAATAAAAATCGACCAAACCTTAACTCAAGATTCTACGGGTACAATGGCATATTTGCAGTTTGAAGCAATGGGAATTGACAGAGTCAAGACAAAACTATCCGTGGCCTATATTGACCACAACATGCTTCAGTCGGGACCCGAAAATGCTGATGACCACCTTTATATTCAAACAGTTGCCAAAAAGCACGGAATATATTTTTCAAAACCGGGAAACGGCATTTGCCATCAGGTTCATTTGGAAAGATTTTCTGTTCCGGGAGATACTCTTTTAGGCTCCGATAGCCACACTCCAACCTGCGGAGGAATGGGTATGCTTGCCATAGGAGCAGGAGGCCTTGATGTGGCGGTTGCAATGGCAGGCGGTGAATACAATATTATAATGCCCGGAATTGTGAATGTTGAATTGAAGGGAAAATTAAAAAAGTTTTCTTCTGCTAAGGATGTAATACTGGAAGTGTTAAAGCATTTTACCGTTAAAGGCGGAGTCAATAAAATATTTGAATATACAGGTGAAGGTGTAAGCAGCCTTTCTGTTCCCGAAAGAGGAACCATAACAAATATGGGTGCCGAGCTTGGAGCTACTGCTTCTATCTTTCCTTCTGATGAAAGGACTTTGGAATTTCTTAAAGCTCAGGGCAGGGAGAAGGATTTTGTTGAATTAAAGGCAGATGAAGGAGCAAGATATTCTGAGAAAATAACTATTGATTTAGAGCAATTAGAGCCAAATATTGCGTTACCTCATTCGCCTGATGCAGTGGTACCCCTAAGCCAAGTACAGGGCAAAAAAGTTACTCAAGTTGCCATAGGCAGCTGCACCAATTCGTCATATATGGACCTGATGAAGGTTGCAAATATACTTGACGGTCATACGGTGCATGAAAATGTATCATTGGTAATATCCCCCGGCTCAAAACAGGTTCTTACAATGATAGCAAATAATGGTGCTCTTGCTAAAATAATATCTTCAGGTGCCCGTATTCTTGAAAGCGGCTGCGGTCCCTGCATAGGTATGGGGCAGGCTCCAAGCACAGACGGTGTATCTCTTAGGACCTTTAACCGCAATTTTAAGGGAAGATGCGGGACGGAGTCAGCCGAGGTTTATTTGGTAAGTCCGGAGGTGGCTGCTTTTTCTGCAATAAAAGGGTACATTGCCGGAAAAGAAGATTTTGACGAAAATATTGATTTAAATATCGAGATACCAAAGGAATTTTTGATTAATGACAATATGGTTATAAGTCCGGCAGAGGACTTTAAGGATATTGAAGTTGTAAGGGGACCTAACATAAAACCTTTCCCCAAGAACAAGAACTTAGAAGATACAACAGGCGGAAAAGTGTTAATAAAGGTTGGAGATCATGTTACAACAGATACAATAATGCCTTCAAATGCAAAACTTCTTCCTTACAGATCCAATATACCTTATTTATCGGAATTCTGCTTTTCACAAATAGATAAAGACTTTACAAAAAGGGCAAAGGAAAACGGCGGAGGAGTTATTCTTGCAGGAAAAAACTACGGACAAGGCTCCAGCAGAGAGCATGCTGCATTAGCACCCTTGTATTTGGGAATTAAAGCCGTAATAGCAAAGTCCTTTGCCAGAATTCATAAAAGCAATTTAATCAATAACGGCATAATTCCCTTAACATTTGTAAATGAAGAGGATTATGAGGGTATAGATATGATGGATGAAATAATAATTAATCATCTTTTGTCCCAATTAAAAAGTGATATTATTATTGTTGAGAATAAAACAAAGAATAAAAGATATGAAACAAAGCTTACACTGTCAGATAGAAGTGTAGAAATACTTAAGGCAGGGGGACTTTTGAATTTCATGAGTCAGGTGATAAAATGAAAAGAAAAATAACATTGATTCCCGGAGACGGGATAGGTTTGGAAATAATGTATGCGGCAAAAGAAATAATAGATGCAGCAACAAACAATATTGAATGGGAAGAAGTAAGGGCAGGTAATACCGCATTTGAAAAGTATGGTGTTTTAATTCCCGAAGTTACACTGAAAAGCATAGAAAAAAATAAAATAGCCTTAAAAGGCCCCATCACTACTCCTGTAGGCAAGGGATTCAGGAGTATTAATGTAGAATTAAGACAAAGGTTTAACTTATATGCAAATATAAGGCCTGTTAAGTCCTATGAAGGCATTGATTCCCTATATAAAAATGTGGATTTGGTAATTGTAAGAGAGAATACTGAGGACCTTTATAAGGGAATTGAGCATATGGTTACACCTGACGCAGCAGAAAGCATAAAAATAATCACTAAAGATGCAAGTGAAAAAATAGTTGACTATGCCTTCAGGTTAGCATTAAAAGAAAAGAGGACCAAGGTAACGCTGACCCATAAAGCTAACATAATGAAATTGACTGATGGATTATTTTTAGAATCTGGCAGGAGAATAGCAGCAAAATATCCCAATGTTAAATTTGAGGATGTAATTGTTGATGCAATGTCAATGAAGCTGATAATGAATCCTCATGATTATCAGGTTATAGTTGCACCAAACCTATACGGTGATATATTATCAGATATGGCATCAGGCTTAATCGGGGGTTTGGGAATGGCACCAAGTGCCAATATAGGAGAAGATATAGCTATATTCGAACCCGTACACGGGTCCGCACCCGATATTGCCGGAAAAAACATAGCAAATCCCACTTCTGCAATTCTAACCGGCATTCTTATGCTAAAATATATAGGGGAGGAAAGAGCTGCTCTTAATGTTGAGAATGCTTTGAAAACTGTTCTTAAAAACAAAGAAAAGCATACCAAAGACATAGGCGGATCTTTAACCACAAGCAAATTTAAAAATGAAGTGCTTCATAATTTATCATGAAGTTCAATTATGTGCCAATAAATATTAAGATTTATTAAGAAATTAAAAATCCATTGTAATTTCAACAAAGGATTTTTTTCTTATTTATGACAAATTTTGATAACATTTTCAAAGCCATGATATTTCAATGATATTATGTATTAAACAGCAATATTAACTATATATTGTATTTGATTGACATATTTTATGGTTACTGCTACAATATGTAGTACAATATAAAATAGCAGGGAGAAAAGGGATATGATTAGGATATTAAAAAGAACCGGAAACTTTGTTGATTTTAATGCTGATAAAATCAGCAATGCCATTATAAAGGCGATGAAAGAGACAAAGGATGGCGTTGATGAAGAATTAGCTAAAGAAATAAGCCTGAAAATTGAAGAGGAGCTTTCAAATAAAAACTTTCCCATACCTGTGGAAATGGTACAGGACTTAGTTGAAAATCATCTTATGGACAGCGTCAGAAAGGATGTTGCCAAGAAATACATATTATACAGATATGAGAGGGATAAGTCAAGAGACTCCAGAAAGAGAAGGGATACCAAACTTCTCAGCGAAGAATTTATCAGCAAGTACAAACATATAGGTTCACCTATGAATCAGCTTGGAAACTTTGTTTATTACAGAACCTATTCAAGATGGCTTCCGGAAGAAAGAAGAAGGGAATATTGGTGGGAAACAGTAAGAAGGGCTGTTGAATACAACTGCAGCTTAGTTCCTACAAAAAGAGAAGAAGCAGAGGAGTTATATGATAACATATTTAATTTAAGACAGTTTTTGTCGGGCAGAACATTTTGGGTTGGAGGAACTCCGGTTTCATACAACTATCCCATGGCTAATTTTAACTGTGCATTTGAAATAATTAATGATTTCCATTCATTTAGGGATTTATTTTATCTTTTAATGATAGGTTCAGGAGTAGGTGTAAGAATATTAAAAAGCGACATTGACCAGCTGCCTAAAGTAAGGGGAAATTATAAAATAATTCATGAAGATTACACTCCTGTTGAAAAATCCAAAAGAGAAGATAACACCGGTGTAGAGTTCAGCCATAATAACTCGGTAAAAATAACCGTGGGTGACAGTAAGGAAGGATGGGTACAATCTCTTGACTATTTCTTCAGCTTTATTAATTCAAGCGAATATAGAAATATCAACACCATAATAATAAACTACAACAATGTGAGGCCGAAAGGAGAAGTATTAAAAACTTTTGGAGGAACTGCCAGCGGTCATGCAAGCATGAAAAATATGTTTACAAAAATTGACACAGTTATTAAAAAGCGGGGAGCTATTGAAGGCAAGGACAGGTTTAAGCTGAAACCTATCGATTGTCTTGATATTGCAAATATAATCGGAGAAAATGTAGTAGTCGGCGGTGTCAGGAGGACTGCAGAAATTATGCTCATTGACTATGATGATACGGAGTGTATTGAAGCAAAAAGTAAGCTTTATAAGCAAATAGATGGTCAGTGGATTGTAGATAAGGACATAATTCACCGCTCAATGAGCAACAATTCTATTTATTACAGGAAAAAACCCACTCGTGAGCAGTTAAAGTGGCAAATTGAGCAAATGCGGTATTCCGGGGAACCGGGGTGGGTTAATGAAGAAGCGGGCAGCAAAAGAAGACCAAATATGAACGGAGTTAATCCCTGCGGCGAAATACTCCTTGACAACAAGGGACTTTGTAATTTAACAACCGTAAATGTTTATGCATTTGTTGATGAAAACGGGAACTTAGATGAAAGAGGGCTTATTAGAGCCCAGCGGTTGTCGGCAAGAGCGGCTTACAGAATGACATGTGTCGAGCTTGAATTGTCTCAGTGGGACAGAGTGCAGCAGAGGGATAAATTGACAGGGTGCTCCCTTACAGGATGGCAGGACATGGTTAATGCTGTAGGCCTTGACAGAGAGCAGCAAGCGGCATTATTAAGAAAACTAAGAGATGCAGCCCACAATGAAGCAGAAAGATATGCCGGAGAGATCGGTGAGAAAGCACCTATTTTGGTTACTACCGTAAAACCTGAAGGTACATTGTCACAGCTTCCAGGGGTATCCAGCGGTGTTCATTATTCACATGCACCATATTTTGTAAGAAGAGTAAGAATAAACAGCCACGATCCTCTGGTTAAGGTATGTGAAGAATTGGGCTACCCCATATATCCGGAGGTAGGTCAGGATATTAAAACATGTACCACAAAGGTTATAGAGTTTCCACAGAAGGCTCCCCTTGGAAAGACCAAGTATGACATAACAGCAATTGAGCAATTGGAAAACTATAAACTGTTCATGGGAAATTACGTTCAGCATAACTGCTCAATTACAGTCCATGTAAGAGAGCATGAATGGGATGAAGTTGAGCAGTGGGTATGGGATAATTGGGATGATATTGTAGCACTTTCATTTCTTTCATTGGATGACAGCTTTTATCAGCTCATGCCGTATGAATCAATAACCGAAGAAGAATACCATAAGAGAGTAAAAGAAATGAAGCCCTTTATACCGTCACTTTTGAGTAAGTATGAAGTTCAGGAAGAAGCTTTGGATGTGGGAAATGACGGATGCGATACGGGAATTTGCCCCATAAGATAATAATATAAGCGAAAAAATAAGAGTCCTAAGTGGATAATAACCTTGGGACTCTTTTAATTATTATTGGATAATGTTATTGTTATAGAAAATATTCTCTGTTATAATATTTGTAAAAGTAAAATTATTGTAAGATATAAACTTTTACGAAAAATTTAATTAAGGAATGGTTAAAAATGGAAGTTATAATTAAGGATAATTATACGGAAATAAGCTTCTTGGCAGCAGATTACTTAATCAATACGGTTAAAACAAAAAATGATGCTATCTTAGGACTTCCCACCGGATCAACACCGATAGGTATGTATAAAGCAATTATTAATCAGTATAAGGACAAGATTTCATTTAAAAATGTACGAACATTTAATTTGGATGAATATGTTGGATTAGACAGAAGAAACAAAAACAGCTACCGATATTTCATGGATGAGAATTTATTTTCTCATATAGACATAAAGGAAGATAATATACACATTCCAGATGGGGTTGCACAGGACTTGAAACAGGAATGTAGAGATTATGAGGAGCTTTTAAAGACAACGGGTCAGATGGATATAATGTATCTTGGAATAGGACACAACGGACATATAGGCTTTAATGAACCGGGAGATTATTTTGAGCCATTCACACATATAGTAAAACTTACTGAAGACACAATTGAAGCAAATAAAAGATTTTTTGCTAATTTGGACAGCGTGCCGAAAACTGCCATAACAATGGGTATCAAAACAATTATGTCAGCTAAGAAAATAATATTATTGGCTTCAGGCAGCTCAAAGGCAGAAGCAATATCAAAAACCGTAAAGGGTAAAATTACTCCTCGGGTTCCTGCTTCCATATTGCAGCTTCATGATGATGTTACCTTGATTATAGATAAGGAAGCGTCAAAATTAATTTAATATTAATGTTAGAAATGAGTCAAACGTGGTATAATATTAATAATAATTAACAGGAGTTAAAATGTTTAATATACAGGAAGAATTGAAGGCTCTGCCCGATAGCCCCGGCGTCTATCAGATGAAAAATGCTTTCGGAGAGATTATTTATGTGGGTAAGGCTAAAAATCTAAAAAAAAGAGTAAGACAATATTTTCAATCTAAAAATCATATACCAAAAATTCAGGCCATGATAAAAAATATTTCTGAGTTTGAGTATATAATTACGGACAATGAAGTTGAAGCTCTGATATTAGAAGCAAATTATATAAAAAAATACAGACCTAAATATAATACTCTCTTAAGAGATGATAAACAATACCCATATATTAAAATATCTGTTCAGGAAAAATACCCAAGAATTTACAAGGTTAGAGAAGTAAAAAGAGATGGGGCAAAATATTTCGGACCCTATCCAAGTGCTTATGCTGTAAATGAAATAATAGATATTATCGGAAACTTATATAAGCTTAGAAAATGCTCTTTAAAGCTTGACGGCACAAAGAAATGTCAAAGACCATGCATGTATTATCATATAAACAGGTGTACGGCACCATGTATGGGAAACGTTGACATAAAGGAATACAAAGAAGAAGTTAGAAAAGCTGCAGCCTTTCTAACAGGCGGTGAAGATATTATCAAATCATTAAATGAAAAAATGCTAAAAGCTTCTGAAGGGATGGAATACGAAGAAGCTGCCAAGTATAGGGACCAGATTAAAGCACTTGAAGTGATTTCCGAAAAACAAAAAATTGTTTCTGCTGCTGGTATTGACCAAGATATTATTGGAAGCGCCCTTGGTATTGAAGAAGCCTGCATACAAATTTTCTTTATACGAAACGGTAAAATTATGGGCAGTGAGCATTATTTACTCACTAATATTGAGAATGAAACAAGAGAACAAATAATCAGTTCATTTTTAACTCAATTCTATACGGGCACAGTATATATACCTAAAGAAATATATATTGAAACTGATATTGAAGATATGGATGTTTTTCAGGAACTTTTGTCAAAAAAAAGAGGAAGCAAGGTTAGTCTAAAAGTTCCTGTTAAAGGCGAGAAGAGCATGCTTATTAAAATGACAAAGAAGAATGCTCTTGAAATATTAGAAAAGGGAAGTCAGAGAATAAAGAAAAATATAGAAGAAAGTGTTAAAGCAATTGAAAGGCTTAAGAATGTTTTAAAATTAGATGAAATTCCTAAAAGGATTGAAGCTTATGACATTTCAAATATTCAAGGTCTTCAATCCGTAGGCTCAATGGTTGTCTTTGAAAATGGAATGCCAAGCAAAAGCAACTATCGGCGTTTTAGAATAAAGACCGTAGAAGGACCAAATGATTATAAAAGTATGGAAGAAGTATTGGAAAGAAGAATTAACAGAGGTTTAGGCGAAGACAAGAAAGGCTTCAGTAAAATGCCTGACTTAATTTTAATTGACGGAGGAAAGGGACAGACTAATATAGCAGAAGAAGTTGTAAGCAATTTTGGTTTAACCATTCCTGTGTGCGGTATGATTAAGGATGAAAAGCACACAACAAGAGGATTGATATTTCAAAATAAGGAAATTGAGCTTAAAAAAACAGATATAGTATATCAATTGATTTACAGAATTCAGGAAGAAGCTCACCGATTTGCAATCGAGTATCACAGGAATTTAAGAGATAAGACCTTGTTTAGTTCGGAGCTTGATAATATTGAGAATATTGGAGAGAAAAGAAAAATAAATTTATTAAAAAAATTTGGTTCTGTTGAAAATATAAAAACAAAAAATGTGGAGGAGCTTTCATCAGTACCCGGCATGAATATTAAAGCAGCAGAATCGGTATACAATTATTTTCACAAGAATTAAAGGGATGAGGATGCATTGATATTTATTTTATTTTAGAGGATGGTAAAAGACATGCAGTATGTAAAGCTCGAAGATTTAGTCAGTTATACGGAAATAGAGCCGGTTTATTATCCGGAAGATGTTCAATCCAGAATATATACACCTGATATAGTCAGACCGGGTCTTCAAATGGCAGGATATTTTGAATGGTTTTCCTTTGAGAGGGTTCAAGTAATGGGAAAATCTGAAACCTTATATCTGAAAACCTTAGATGAAAAAGTAAAAAGTGATAGATTAGATAAATTTTTCAGCTTTCCTATACCGGCATTAATTGTAGCGAATGAAATGGAAGTTGATGACATAATTATTTATTATGCAAAAAAATACAAAAGACCGGTTTTTAAATCAAAGCAAAGAACAGACAAATTAGTCAATATAATGATTAACTTCCTTGAAGAGGAATTAGCTGAAGAAACAACCTTGCACGGTGTTTGTTTAGAAGTATTCGGAGTCGGAGTTTTTATTAGGGGTAAAAGCAGTATCGGAAAAAGCGAAACAGCCTTGGAACTGATAAATAGGGGGCACAGGCTTGTTGCGGATGATGCGGTAATAATCAAAAAGGTTGAGGGAGGACTTAAAGCAACTTGTCCTGAATTAACCCGGCACTTGATGGAAATAAGGGGTATAGGCATACTTGATATTCAGCATTTGTTTGGCGTAGGCTCCATCAGGATTGAGCAGTTCATAGAATTGGTGGTTGATTTGGAAGAATGGGATGATAATAAAGAGTATGACAGAATTGGTCAGGATGAAGACTATACGGACATATTAGGCATCAAGGTACCTACTGTCATCATTCCTGTCAGACCCGGGAGAAATACTTCAGCTATCATTGAGATAGCTGCCAAAAATTACAGGCAAAAACTCCTTGGTTTCAATCCTCTTGAAACCTACAACAAGAAATTTCGAAGCCTGATACAAAAACAGTAATGCATTTTTTGTTGTTGCAATAAATATGCATTTACGATATAATTTAATGAGTATTGGTCTTAATAATCAATATTCATGATTACAATTAAAAATATATAGGAGGATATACAAATGTCAAAAGTTATGAAAACTATGGACGGAAATACCGCTGCAGCGTATATTGCTTATGCATTTACGGAAGTAGCGGCTATTTTCCCCATAACACCTTCATCACCTATGCCTGAGCTTATTGACGAATGGGCGGCGCACGGGCAGAAAAACATTTTTGGACAGACAGTAAGAGTAACTGAGCTTGAATCAGAAGCCGGTGCGGCAGGTGCTGTTCACGGTTCATTGCAAGCTGGCGCACTTACATCAACTTTCACCGCTTCTCAGGGACTATTATTAATGATTCCGAACATGTACAAAATTGCAGGAGAATTACTGCCCGGAGTATTCCATGTTACAGCAAGAGCAGTAGCAGGTCACGCTTTATCAATATTCGGAGATCATACAGACGTAATGGCTGCAAGACAGACAGGTTTTGCACTCTTGGCTTCCGGCAGCGTACAGGAAGTAATGGATATCTCTGCAGTTGCACACCTTACAGCAATCAAATCGAGAGTACCTTTTGTTAATTTCTTCGACGGATTCAGAACATCTCATGAAATTCAGAAAATTGAAACAATTGACTATGCAGACTTGGCTAAGTTAGTAGATATGGATGCTGTTAATGATTTCAGAAAAAGAGCATTAAATCCCGAGCATCCGGTTACAAGAGGAACTGCCCAAAATCCTGATATTTTATTCCAAGCTAAAGAAGCTTCAAACAAATTTTATGATGATGTTCCCGATATAGTAAATGATTACATGAAGGAAATGAGCAAGCTTACAGGAAGAGAATACAAACCATTTGTATATTATGGCGCAGAAGATGCAGATCGCATAATCATTGCTATCGGATCAGTAACACAAACAGTAAAAGAAGTTGTTGACTACCTGAATGCAAAAGGAGAAAAAGTTGGTATAGTTATAGTTCATTTATACAGACCTTTCTCAGCAAAATATTTCTTTGATGTAATGCCTAAGACTGTTAAAAAAATAGCAGTGTTAGACAGAACCAAAGAGCCCGGTTCAGTTGGCGAGCCATTGTATTTAGATGTTAAATCATTATTCTATAACAAAGAAAATGCACCTTTAATAGTTGGAGGAAGATATGGTCTTGGCTCAAAAGACACAACTCCTGCTCAAATATTTGCTGTATTTGATAACCTTAAAGCTGATGAACCGAAGAATGACTTTACAATAGGCATTGTTGATGATGTTACATTTAAATCTTTGGAAACTCCTGAAGTAGTAAACGTATCAACTCCGGGTACCGTAAGATGTAAATTCTGGGGACTTGGCTCAGACGGAACAGTTGGTGCTAACAAAGATGCAATAAAAATTATCGGTGACCATACAAACATGTATGCTCAGGGATATTTCTCATACGACTCCAAAAAATCAGGCGGTGTTACTGTATCTCACTTAAGATTCGGAAAATCGCCAATCAGATCAACCTATTTAATAGATGAAGCAGATTTTGTTTCGCTTTCACAGCAATCTTATGTTGATAAATATGATGTGCTTGAAGGACTGAAAAAGGGTGGAACATTCCTCTTGAACACTATCTGGTCAAAAGATGAGTTGGATGCAAATCTGCCTGCTAAGTATAAAAAATACATGGCTGAAAATGACATTAGCTTCTATACAATCAATGCAACACAAATAGCTCGAGACTTAGGACTGGGCAACAGAACAAACATGATAATTCAGGCTGCATTCTTTAAGTTGGCAAATGTTATTCCTATAGATGACGCAGTAAAATATTTGTATGATGCTATTGAAAGCTCTTATGGCAAAAAAGGCGACGCAATAGTTGAAATGAATAAAGCTGCTGTTGACAAGGGAATTGCGGAGTTAGTTAAAATAGATATACCTGAAGCATGGAAAAATGCTGTTGATGACAATAGGGCAAAGACCGGATTGGCAATACCCTTTACTGAAGATGAAAAACCTGATTTCATTAAGAACGTTGCAGATGTTATGAACAGGCAGCAAGGAGATAAATTGCCGGTAAGCACATTTGTAGGAAGAGAAGACGGTACCTTTCCTCATGGAACGGCTGCTTATGAAAAGAGAGGAATTGCCACAACAGTTCCAAGATGGATACCTGAAAACTGTATACAATGTAATCAATGTTCATTCATATGTCCTCATGCTGTAATAAGACCTACCTTGCTGGATGAAAAAGAAAAGGCTAACGCACCTGAAGACTTTGTAACTATCAAAGCCATAGGCAAGGGCTTGGAAGGATTGGAATACAGAATTCAAATAAGCACATTGGATTGTACGGGCTGTGGAAACTGTGCAGATATCTGCCCCGGCAAGAAAGGCAATAAAGCTTTGGTAATGACTCCGATTGCAGAAGAAGCAGAAAGAGAAGTTCCAAACTGGAAATATGCTATTGATAAAGTTACAATTAAAGATGATTTAATGGATAAAGTATCAGTTAAGGGCAGCCAATTCTGCAAACCATACTTTGAGTTTTCAGGAGCATGCGCAGGCTGCGGTGAAACTGCATACGTAAAAGCCATTACTCAACTGTTCGGCGACAGAATGATGATTGCAAACGCAACAGGTTGCTCATCAATTTGGGGAGCATCCGCACCATCAACTCCATATACAAAAGATGTTGACGGGAGAGGACCATCCTGGGCAAACTCATTGTTTGAAGATAATGCCGAATACGGATTTGGAATGGCAACAGCAGTAAGACAAATGAGAGACGGCATTCAGTTGTCAATGGAAGAATTATTAGAAAAGGATATTAAGCCTGAATTTAAAGAAGCAATACAAGAATGGATTGCAAACAGAGAATTAGGCGAAGAATCAAAAGCAGCAAGCGCAAAGGTTCTTGAAGTGCTTGAAGGGCTTGAACCATGCGATGAATGTGCACAGGCAGTTAAAAACATATTAGACAAAAAAGATTATCTTGTTAAGAAATCACAATGGATAATCGGCGGTGACGGATGGGCTTACGATATAGGATACGGCGGTTTGGACCATGTCTTGGCATCAGGAGAAGATGTGAATGTACTGGTACTTGATACTGAAGTATACTCTAATACAGGCGGACAGTCATCAAAGGCAACTCCTACAGCATCAGTGGCTAAATTTGCTGCAGCAGGTAAGAGAGTAAAGAAAAAAGACCTTGGATTGATTGCGACAACTTATGGCTATGTATATGTAGCACAGGTTGCTATCGGTGCAAATATGAATCAATTCCTAAAAGCGATACAAGAAGCAGAAAGCTACCAAGGACCATCATTGGTTATTGCATACGCACCATGTATCAACCATGGAATTAAAGCCGGAATGGGTAAGACCGTTGAAAGAGAAAAGAAAGCTGTAGAAGCAGGATACTGGCATTTGTACAGATTCAATCCGCTCCTTAAAGATGAAGGCAAGAATCCGTTCATGTTAGATTCTAAAGCACCATCTGCATCATTCAGAGAATTCCTTGAAGGTGAAGTAAGATATGCATCATTGAAGGCTTCATTCCCCGAAATCGCTGAAGAATTATATGCTAAAGCAGAAAAGGATGCTAAGGACAGATATGACAGCTATGTAAGAATGGCTGAAATGAAGTACTAAAGATTAGCAAAACAAAAAAGACAGGTTCGCCTGTCTTTTTTCATACTTCTCCTGTTGCTCCATTAAAAGGAAGATTATTTAGTTTATTTTTTGAAATAATAAAAAATAAACTAATAATTTTAAGGAGACGATATGAATAATAGGCCGAAACCTGATGACAGAAGAGATAATGTTGAAAGAATTCAGTTTAATATTGATAATACAATAAGAAATTATAGGAAACCGAAGATGCAATTAAAATAACCGAAGATGAAAAGCAAAAATGGGAATTGGAAGAAAAGAATAAAAGACGTGCTCAGGCATTGAAGGGCATGCGAAAAGAAATACAAGAAGAAGCAATAGACAGAAAAAATAATTATAAATGATGAGAATTACTCTGGCAGCAGAGTAATTTTTTCTTAATTTTTTTTAGGCGATGGATTGTCTATTGCAGAATTCAGCCATATGCAATATAATTAATTGAAACTAAGATGAGAGGTATACTAATGATTAACATTAAAATAAGAGAAGCAGCCCAAATTTTAAATGCAAAATGTACAGGTCCTGATTTGGACAAATATATAAATGGCGTGAGTATTGATTCAAGAAATGTTACCGAAAACAGCCTTTTCATACCTATAAAGGGAATGACCGTAAACGGCCACATCTTTGTTAAAGACGCTATAAAAAACGGTGCAAGGGCTACATTATGGAACGAGGATGAGCCAAACCCTCCGGTTGAAATTGCCGTTATTATAGTCAATGATACCATAAAAGCACTACAGGAGCTTTCCCGGTATTACAGAAACAAGCTTAAAACAAAAATAGTAGGTGTTACCGGCAGCAACGGGAAAACATCTACAAAGGACATTACTGCAGCAGTATTATCCCAAAAGTATAAAACACAAAAAACAATGGGTAACTACAATACTGAAATAGGTGTGCCCTTGACGCTTCTTAGCTTGAATGAAGACTGCGAAGCGGCTGTTATAGAAATGGGTATGGAAAGAAAGGGAGAAATTGGTTTTTTAACTGATTTGGTACAACCCCATGTTGCAGTTATAACAAGTGTGGGTTTAGTTCACATAGACAATTTTCCTTCCATTGAAGAAATAGCCAAAGCAAAACTTGAAATCGTCAAAGGAATAAAAGATGGCGGCTTATTCATTTATTTCGGTGATGACAAATTGATTGAAGAAACTGTGAGAAATACTGAAATTAAAGAAAGTATACGCAAGCAGACCTTTGGATTAAATAAAAACAATACCATATGGCTGAAGGAGTTTAAGCAAGACTTAGACGGCATTACAATCAGAGTCAATGATGAAAGCTTTGATGAGCTGCATATAGATATTTTAGGGAAACACCAGGCTTTAAATGCAATGGCAGCAATTTTGGCTGCTCAAGAATTAGGAATGAACTCGAAAGAAATTCAGTCAGGACTATTAAAAATTGAAAAAACAGGCCTTAGAAACGAAATTATAAACATAAACAAATGTAAAATTTTAAATGATTGTTATAAATCAAATCCCGTAAGCATAGATGCAGCTTTAGATATCTTTGATTTATTTAAGTCAAAAAAGAAAATTGCTGTATTGGGAGACATGCTTGGCTACAGGGAAATGAGCCATGATATGCATTATAGTGTAGGGAAGGATCTATCGCACCATCATGTTGATGAATTGATAACCATTGGTGAAGAAGCTAAATATATAGCCAAGGCTGCCGGGGAAAATACAAGTATAAAAAGTATAGTTGAATTTGACACAAAAGAAGAAGCGGCTTTATATTTAAAGAAATACCTCAGTGAAGACTGTACAATTTTAGTTAAAGGCTCAAGATTTTTAAAACTTGAATATATAGCAAATAAATTAAAGGAGTGGGAAAATGAATAAAACAAAGTTGGCAATACTATTTGGGGGTAAATCTGATGAATACTCCGTTTCATTGTATTCAGCAGCTGCCATAATCGACAATGTTCCTGAAGAACTCTATGAAGTAACATTGATAGGAATAACAAGAGAAGGCAAATGGCTTCATTACAAAGGAAGCTCAGATAAAATAAATGATGATACATGGCATAAAGGACAGTTAAGTCCTGTGTTCTTAAGTATGGGCGGCTTTAAAGGCTTGATTAAATTGAATGAAAGAGACAATACCTATGAAAAAATTGAAATTGACTGTATTTTTCCCGTCCTTCACGGAAGAAACGGAGAAGACGGAACAATTCAGGGAATGTGCCAGATGTCCGGAATTCCTTTTGTAGGCTGCGATATGACTTCATCGGCTGTATCCATGGACAAGGAATATACACATATGATATGTGAAATGTCAGGAATTAAAACTGCTCCTTTTATGTCCGCAGTAAGACATAAAAGTTTAAATATTAAAAACTTATATGAAGAAGCTGTTAAAAAACTGTCTCTTCCCATCTTCATTAAGCCTGCCAACAACGGCTCTTCTATCGGTATAAGCAAGGTTAGAAACTATGATGAATTTGAAAAGGGAATTATGGAAGCCTTTGAATATGACAGGAAAATAGTCCTTGAGTCAAATATTGAAGGATTTGAAATAGGCTGTGCTGTTGTAGGCAACGAAGAGCTTTTAATAGGCGAAGTTGACGAAATAGACACCAAGAATGACTTTTTTGACTATGTGGAGAAGTATTCACAGCACAATTCAAAAATTTATTGCCCCGCTCGAATAAGCGATGACTTAAAAGCTCAGGCAAAGGAAATTGCAGCAAAGACCTACAAGGCATTAGGCTGCAGAGGCCTAGCCAGAGTAGATATGTTTTTAACTCCTGAAAACCAAATATTCTTAAATGAAATAAATACAATCCCCGGTCTTACAGGTTTAAGCAGATATCCTTCAATGCTTAAAAAAATCGGCATCGAATACAAGGACCTGATCGTGAAGCTTGTTGAGCTGGCAATGGAAAATGATGAATAAACATCCTTGTCATTGCTATGAATGACAAGTGGCAACACTTATTTCAGTCATCTTTTTTGATGTTAATTTTTTCTTGGGCAGCAGCCGTAAATATTGTATTGCTTATATTATTGATAAATTTTCCAAGTATGAGTTGGTCTTTTGCATCTATGTCGTCTATTAATATTATGCCCAGCAATGTTGATAATAGTACAAACTGCTTTGGCGGTAAGTTGGTGATGCATGAAATCAGTGCCTTGTAAGTAGTATTTGTTTTATTCTCGATTTCTTTATCATCAGAATCATCAATATTTAATTTTCTTATTATACCTTCAAACACAAGACTATCTTTGTCCATACACACTTCCCCTTTTTACTACTAAACTAATATATGTTTTAACCGGGTTAAAGTTACCAATACTTTAAGAAGATAAAAAAAGAGAACGGCTGGCCGTTCTCTTAAATCTCTTATTTTAGCCCTAATATTACACGTGCTTCATCAGGGGTTGCAACTTCGCGACCGAATTCCCTTGACAGATTGGCAATTCTTTCGACTAATTGAGCGTTTGATTTAGCAAGTTCCCCTTTTTTATAATAAATATTATCTTCAAAACCTGTTCTTACATGACCACCCAACATTATTGCTGCCATATTTATAGGCAGCTGGAATCTTCCTACTGCGGCAGCAGTCCATGTTGAGCCTGCAGGAATTGATTCTACCATGTATAACAAATCTCTAAGTTCAGCCCCCATGGCTCCGGGTACTCCAAGCACGAAGTCAAAATGCATTGGTGTTTTAAGTATGCCTTTTTTAGCCATTCTTATGGAAGTGTCAACCATACCTTTTTCAAAGCACTCCAATTCAGGTTTAACACCAAGTTCATACATGCGCTTTGCAAATATTTTAATATTTTCTTCAGTATTCATGAAAACATCATCTGCAAAGTTGCATGTTCCCATGCTGAGTGTCGCCATTTCAGGTTTTAATTCTATCGGCTGCATTCTTTGCTCCGGTGTGTGCCATGTTGCTCCGCCCGTAGATGGCTGAAATATTATGTTGCATTTAGCTTCAATTTTTTCCTTGATTGCTTTGTAGTATGCAAAGTCCTGAGTAGGGTTGCCATCTTCGTCCCTTGCATGAACATGTACCATGGATGCTCCTGCCAAGTAACATTCATATGCAGCTTCAGCAATTTCATCCGGTGTAATCGGTAAATTAGGTTGTTGCTCTCTGGTAACTTCTGCTCCCGTAAGACAAGCAGTAATAATTAATTTTTCCATTTTAACCTCCATTAATAATTTTTCGCCTGTGTTTATTTTACCTTAATAATTAAAGATAGTCAACAAATTGTTAAAAATGTATCATAAATGTAATTCCTTTTAATTCTATATAGTCTTCCCTAAAAAGGAAGTTAAATATAAGTCACATCTATTTTTTTTCCGGCTTTTTTCAGTTCAGTTATCAGGTTGTTGATTATATTTTTTTTAATATTGAAATCAGCAGGAAAATTCGGGTTTTGATGAGCAGGATTAACAGCGCTTCCCAAATAAAAGTTTATATGGGTGCCTAAGTCTGTAAAGTACTTAGTGAGAAGAGAACAACCATCATAATCATTGCGGTCAATTATATTTTCATAGCTGGAGTTATTCAATTTTCTAATATTCTCCAAGGTTTTACCTAAGGTCAAAACACCTTCCGTAACTAAATCAAAACCCTCCAAATATGCAATAGGCGGAACATCTTCTTTCATGGAGTCCATATCAACCTGTAAATTCAATCCTAATTCTCTCTCTGCTATAAGAGCAGTAGTCCCTCCGCATATAATTTTTATATTAGGGCTTGACTTCATAATTTCACAAAGATATAAATCATTGTTCTTATTAGCAGGAGGCCCGATAAAAACATCTATGACCTCCGGTTTTCTTACCTTTAAAGTCAATATTGTTGTATCATCACCGGGTTTATTATTGTATAAATTGTTGCATACACCTATGAAATTGCCGTTTATAAGCTGTGAGGAGCGGTTTACATTGTTTAATTCCTTTAAATATTCATTTATCTCGTCCCAGGACCATCCTAAATTTAACATTTGTCCTATTCCTGCATGTATTGCACCATCGCTGACCACACATAGGGCATCTCCCATTTCAAGTTCAATATTGGATTCATAGATTTTTTTGTTTCCAATCACCCGTTCCTTTTTTTCAATAGGAATTATTCTTTTGTGAGAATAAAAAAAATAAGGAGGATTATCGTATTCAGCAATATAAGCATTATTATTCTTGTCAATTTTTATTATTGTAAATGTTGAATAAGCTAATTTGCGAACCTTACATTCAGGGAGGGTATTTATGATTGTTTCAATGGTATCATCTATTGATGCACCTTCCTTCAGCATGGTTACGGCAATCTTTGTGGTCATTGTAGCTAAGATATTTGCCTTGACACCGCTGCCTAAACCATCTGACATAACAATAATAATGTTGTCATCATCGTACAAATATTCAACCTTGTCACCGCACAACTCTTCCGTATGTTTATTTATACTTTTATAATTAATATCAAAAAAGTATTTCATTGTTCATTTTCCTCTAATACAACTTTCTTAAGCTTTAATAAAGCTGCTTTGGTTTCAGCAGTTGTTTCACCAAGGAGGCCGGCTATTTCTTGAGCAACTCTCATTTGTTTTTCTATTACCTTGTCTGCTGTTTCCAATGTATTCATTTTAAAGTTAGTTATTTGTTCTTTTTTAAGTTCATCATCGGTAATGTCATTAAGAATACCAAACAGTATTTTATTCTTTCGCAGATAAATAATTCGTTCATTTACCGTTAAGCCGTATTTTTCAAGAAACAATTTGCGTCCTTCCATATTTTCCTCAGTCTTTAAAACGTATTTAAAATCTTTATCAGGCATAATGGATGAAAGAGGTTTGTTTTTAACAGAGGCAACATCAATGTTAAATGCTTTTTCTCCTAAGGGATTAATATCAAGTATGTTCAAGTCTAAATCAACTATCAGTATTATACTTGGAGAGTATTTAAAATAAATGTTTGAAATTTTTTCTGCCTCGCTTCTCATATAAGGCATGCACATTTGAGGATGGGAGAGACCTTCCAATACAGAAATGGCTTTTTCACGGCATGAATCATAACCGCAAGCACCACAGTTTAATTCATCATATTTATTATGTTTTCCTGTTTGCTCCAGAACATTTCTTATTTCTTCTTCGGTAAAATCCGGATGCACATACTGCTTGTTTCTGAAATTCCTTATATGATTTAATTTCTTTTCTTTAGAAGTATAATTCTTATACTCCTTATCCTTTATTGTTTGAATTTTGTTTCTTGCTCGAATTTTTCTTACATATAAGTTTCTGCTTTTTTTAGGCACGGCAGGTCCTCCGATACAACCCCCTTCACAGCTGTTTGCCTCTATCAATACATTGTCTATCTCTTCATTTGATAAAGCATCAAAGGCTCTTTTTAAATTATCTATGCCTGAAATTGTAACAGGCGTAAACTTGCTGTTTTCGACAATAGTGCTGATCCCTGACAATATCCCCTGCTCCAAAGGATACTTTTTACCTATATAATTTCCTTCCAAATCAGGATAAGTTTCTTTAAACTCAGATATATTAATATTTCTTGATTCCATCAGTTTGTCTATTTCATCAAAAGATATTACCGCATCCATAACTCCTGAAAGCTGGTATCCGTAAGCCTCGCATTTCTTTGATATACAGGGTCCTAAAAAAACTATATAAGCGTCACTGCCGTGTCTCTTTCTAATCATTTTACAGTGTGCCACCATTGGAGAATCAATAGGTATCAAATATTTGATTAAATCAGGATAATAATTTTGAACCATCATATTGACAGTGGGACAGCATGTTGTAATTGCATTGTTCTTTTTTGTAACCTTAATATATTCGCTGTAGAGCTTGGACACTTGTTCTGCGCCAATGGCCGTTTCTTCGACTAAATACGCTCCTAAATATTTTAACACGGATATGAGCTTATAAGGCTCATCATATACACCAATGTATGAAGGCGCAATTGATACGATAATTTTTTTCCCTTGTTGAAATGCATTTTCTACATTTTCCAAATCACTGTGTATATTTCTTGCGTTCTGAGGGCATACCAAAAGGCAATTTCCGCAGGCTATACATTTTTCTTCTACAATTTGTGCTTGGTCATCAATCATTTTTATAGCTTTAACTGAACAATTCCTTACACATTTATAGCAGTTCTTACAATTTGCCGGGTAAAAGTCAAGTATTCTCATAATTCCCTCACACTCTTCATAACATATTTCTCAAAAAATTTTTCTGCATTATTCGGTGATACCGAATATATAACTCCGTCTAAATTTACCGATACTGCCTCAGTGCAGTGACCAAGACAAAAGGCTGCTTTAATTTCAACTTCAGATGAAACATTTAATTCTCTTATTAAATATTTAAATGTTTCAATTACATCATAGGAGCCTTTTAAATGGCATGCACTTCCTACGCAAACTTTTAATTCAGTCATTTCATACCTCATTTCCATATATATTATTATTATAATATTAAGGTTCGACATAAATCAATAGTTAAAGAATTAACAATTCGTAACTTATTGTATAACATTGATTTATTGACTATTCACTTTAAAAATGTTAAAATCCCATCTTTGACAGTTAAAAAAGATAAAAAGCCTGATAACCATTGAGAACAAAGGATTTCAGGCTTAAATATTATTCAAAAATTGTGCACAATGTTATGGCTTTTTTGTTGCTCTAAAAAT
>JAAYPY010000120.1 GCA_012519555.1 Tissierellia bacterium
TCCTTCTTTTTTAGTTTCCTCTTTTCTGCTTTTGTCATCAGTTTTTCCTCCAATGCGTAAAATTTCTTATCTAATTTTACCACAATTAGAGGTTTTTGTGTTAATTACAGGCCTTTTTTAGTGCGAAAAGTTTTTATTCCTCAACGCTGTCTTATTAGTGATTAATATTTTTTTGCCAATTTTATACAAATTGCGACTTATAAAAACATTTAAAACACCTAAATTATTATTTTCAAATTCTGGAATAATATTCATCAAAAAGAGGAAGTCTCATAATTATGAAGAGACTCTACATAAAATGTAAAGTCTCTTATACAAGGTTGAGAAAGGGTTTAATTATTTAATTTCTACTGATGCACCTTCAGCTTCCAATGCTTCCTTAGCTTTTTCAGCTTCTTCTTTAGATACACCTGTCTTAATTGTAGTAGGTGCTCCGTCAACTGCATCCTTTGCTTCTTTCAAACCAAGGCCGGTTAATTCTCTTACTACCTTAATAACTTTGATTTTTCCTGCGCCGGCTGAGGTAAGAATAACATCAAATTCAGTCTTTTCTTCTTGAACAGGAGCTGCTGCACCTGGAGCCGCACCTGCAACTGCTACCGGAGCTGCTGCTGATACGCCGAATTCTTCTTCGATTGCCTTTACTAATTCATTTAATTCCAATACTGATAACTTCTTTATTTCTTCAACAAAGTTTGTGATTTTTTCACTTGCCATTTTATTTCCTCCTATTAATTTGTAGATTAAATTTAATATTATTTATTTTCTATTTTTGAAACACCGAGAATCGGGTTAGGGCATCTCGCAGGGGAATGCATCAAATTTGTTTGCTTCCTTTGGTCGTACAAATTTGGCATTCTTTGCGAATGACCTGCCAACGATTTTTCTCTCCCTTTGGTCGGAAAAATCGGGTTAGGGCATCTTATGCTGCTTCCCCGTCTTTTTTGCTTATCTGGTCAAGCATGTAAGCAAGATTTCTGATATTTCCTTGTAATACACCTGCCAATTGTCCAAGAAGAATTTCTCTTGACGGTACACTAGCCAAGGCTTTAATTTCTTCTGCATTCATAATCTTGCCTTCAGCTATTCCAGCTTTTAATGTTATTGTATCATTGCTATTTTTAGCAAAATCATTAGTTACTTTCGCAGCTGAAACTTCATCCTCATATGACAAAGCAATGGCATTAGGACCTTCCAAGTTAACTGACATATCATTGTAGCCTAACTCTTCAAATGCAAAACGCATTAAAGTATTTTTATAAACTTTATATTCAACTCCCGCTTCTCTGCATTTGTTTCTTAATTCATTAGCCTTTTCAACCGTTAAGCCCTTATACTCAACTAACACAACTGACTTTGCGTTTCTTATCTTTTCAGCAATTTCACTTACTACTTGTTTTTTCTGTTCTAATACTGATTGATTCAATTGTTGCACCTCCTTTTGTAGAGATAATCTTTCTGTTATTTAATCTCATATCATAATAATTTATCGAGATATTTACTTCGCAAGCTCCATCACCATTTTGTTCACTCCCTTTGGTCGTGCAAAATGGGATTGCGCTGCGTCTGACCTACCATCCATTTCTCCAATCTCAGACTTTATCGAATGTAGTAGGTTCGCAGTCTCCGAACACAAATTTATTTACTCCCTTTGGTCGTATAAATTTGGTTCTCGTTGCGGTTTGACCTACCGCCATCTGTTCTTCGCTATCGCTCGAACATATGGGGTTAGGGCATACAAAAAATCTCTCCGCAGACGAAGAGAAAGGATCTATTATCTCACCTCGGTTGGATATTTAAACTCTTTTGGAGTACCAACTGTCTGCGGTATTGTATTCAATTTTTGCTTTAATCTGCTTGCGCTTTCGCTTCAGATTAATCCATTAACTTAGTAGTATTCAGCTTGATTCCCGGCCCCATTGTGCTTGCAATGGTAACACTCCTTAAATATTTTCCTTTGGCAGCTGCCGGCTTTGCTTTTATTACTGCTTCAAGTATAACCTTTAAGTTGTCAATTAATTTTTCTGCACCAAATGATTTCTTTCCTACAGAAACGTGAATAATGTTTGTTTTATCAAGCCTGTATTCAACTTTACCTGCTTTAATTTCCTGAATAGCCTTACCTACATCAAAGGTAACAGTTCCTGATTTTGGGTTTGGCATCAAGCCTTTAGGTCCTAAAACCCTTCCTAATTTACCGACTACACCCATCATATCCGGTGTTGCAATAACAACATCGAAATCAAACCAGTTTTCTTTTTGAATCTTATCAGCTAATTCAGCTTCGCCTACAAAATCTGCTCCGGCTTCCTGAGCTTCTTTAGCTTTGTCTCCTTTAGCGAAAACTAAAACACGTACTGTTTTTCCTGTTCCGTGAGGCAGAACTACAGCACCTCTTACTTGTTGGTCTGCATGTCTTGAATCTACACCTAATCTCAGATGAACTTCAACAGTTTCATCAAAATTAGCTTTTGCTGTTGAAAGCATTACTTCTACAGCTTCTTGCAAATCGTATAATTTCAATTTATCAAATGATTTTATACTGTCTTGATATTTCTTTCCTCTTTTTGGCATATTATTTCCCTCCTTGTGGTCAAGCAGCCTTCTATCGGCCTCCCACCTGCCATGTTACTATTTTTCCACTGTTACTCCCATACTTCTAGCAGTACCTGCTACTAAGCTCATTGCTGCTTCGATAGTATTAGCATTTAAATCAGGCATTTTTAATTTAGCGATTTCTTCGCACTTTGCCTTTGATAATGTAGCAACTTTGTTTTTGTTTGGCTCTGGCGAACCACTTTCAATACCAACTGATTTTTTGATTAGAACTGCAACCGGTGGAGTTTTTGTGATAAATGTAAATGATCTATCCTGATATACAGTCAATACAACGGGTATAATCATACCTGCCTGGTCGGCTGTTTTTGCATTGAATTCTTTACAAAATCCCATAATATTCACACCATGTGGTCCTAATGCCGTACCAACAGGTGGAGCCGGAGTAGCTTTACCTGCCGGTATTTGCAATTTTACTACAGCTGTTACTTTTTTAGCCATATTTGCACCTCCTTCATCGCATAACGATGTTATATTGAAAAGTAATTATACTTTCTCAA
>JAAYPY010000020.1 GCA_012519555.1 Tissierellia bacterium
AAGAACCGAAAAAAGGACATGAAAAAGCCCTTTTTATAAGCAACCGAAGAACCAGGTTCTCACAAAAAGGCATACAGCATATGTTGGACAAGTATTTAACTTTAGCAGGACTAGCAGGGAAAGGATATTCCCCTCACAAGCTGCGCCACACAGCAGCAACCCTTATGTATCAACACGGTCATGTAGATATTAGATCCTTGCAGGAAATTTTAGGTCACGAAAGCATCTCTACAACACAAATTTATACTCATATAAACAAAGAACTGCTCCGTGATGCAGTAAAACAAAACCCCTTAAACGATATTAGTGAAGAATAGCAAAAACAGGCATGATTAAAAGCAATCATGCCTGTTTTACAATCTAAATAAATTTAAGGGGATAAGTAATATATTTATTTAAAATATCAACAAACTCTTCCAAATACTTTTTATCTGTTTCATCAAATCTTGAAAATAGAGGACTATCTATGTCTAAAACTCCTATAAGTTTATCATTCTTTATAATAGGTACAACAATTTCTGAATTCGATTGAGAATCACATGCTATATGTCCCGGAAATTCATGAACATTCTTAACTAGTATAGTTTCTTTCGTAAAAGCAGCTTTGCCGCAAACTCCTTTTCCTAATTCAATATGAGTACATGCAGGCTTTCCTTGAAAAGGACCTAAAATTAGTTCTTTATTTTTGTACAGGTAAAAACCTGCCCAGTTAATATCATTTAGCATCATCCATAGAAGGGCCGATGAATTAGCTAAATTAGCCAGCCAGTCTCCTTCTTCGCTGATCAGTGCTTTTAATGTATTGCACAAATCAGCATAAAACTCGTCTTTTGTCTTGTATTCTGTCTTATTTATTTCTTCCATACCTTCTCCTTAACCATAATCTTAGAATTTGTCAATTTATTTTACATTATAGAGTACCTTTTTACAACTGCTTTAATGGAATTATGACATTAGTCAGAATATTTTTGAATGAAAAAATCCTATGCTTTATATATAGGATTTAATTTAAGGGAATTTTTATTATATCTCCGGGTTGTATGGGAGTATTATGTATATTGTTTAGTTCTGATATATTATATACAACTTCTCGTATATCTTTGCTGCCTGCATAACCTTTTGCTATGGACCAAAGGGTATCTCCTTGTTGAACGCTTACATAATCGAACTGCTGAATATCTTTAGAATATGCATTTAATGTTAATATTGAGGTAAAAGCAATCAAACTGATTAATAAAACCGTAAGGAACATGAATCTTTTAAATTTTCTTATATCAGTTACTTTATATTTATTTAATATTACCATAGTCCACCTCGAACATATTTTCTATTTTCATTTTAACAGAACATTAGTTCGATGTCAACATATTTTTTACATTTTGCAAACAAATGTTTGATTTATTTGTTTAACTATGTTAAAATATAGAAAAACAAAAGAGGTGGAAATATGAGTTATGAAGGCTTAAGCGATAAGCAAATTCAAATATTGCAATATATTAAGGACGAATTAACTTTAAGAGGCTATCCCCCATCAATTCGTGAGATCTGCAAAGCTGTAGGTTTGAGCTCTACATCTTCCGTGCATGCACACTTAAACACATTAGAAGAAAAAGGATACATAAAGAAAGGAACAAATAAAAGAAGAGCCTTGGAATTAATCGATGTTGATGATATTTGCAGCAATATGCCCAAAAAAGAAATCATAAATTTACCGATAATAGGAACTGTAACTGCGGGCTCCCCTATTTTAGCTGTTGAAAATATTGATGACACTCTTCCTATTTCAATTGATTTTGTAGGTAATAAGGAATCATATGTATTAAAAATAAAAGGCGACAGCATGATTGAGGCAGGAATTCTTCACGGAGATTATGTAATAGTCAATTCTCAGCATAATGCCAAAAATGGTGACATAGTCGTTGCATTAATCGGAGATGAAGCTACAGTGAAAACATTTTATAAAGAAAAGGACCACATCAGGCTGCAGCCCCAAAACTCTTCCATGGATCCAATACTGATAAAAGAGCCTTACATATTGGGAGTTGTAAAGGCTCTTGTAAGAAAATATTAATTTATCTTATTTTTTATCTCTTCGAATTCCATCATTTTTTCAAGAGAGAGCATTACGCCTAATTTTACGTGGTCGTAGAATAACCCGCCTTGGATATAGGCAATATATGGCGGTCTCATGGGTGCATCTGCACTGAGCTCAATGGATGATCCGGAAACAAATGCGCCGGAAGCCATTATTACCTGGTTTGCATAGCCGGGCATATCCCATGGTATAGGAGATACATGACCGTCTACGGGGGATGCTGCTTGCACAGCTTCGCAGATTTTAATAACCATATCCTTGTTGTTAAATTTAATGGCTTGTATTATGTCGCTTCTTTCTTCTTCTAAATCGGGAGTGATTTCATATCCTAAAGAATTGTAAACTGCGCCAAACAAGAGTGCACCTTTAACAGCTTCGCTTACAATATGAGGTGCGAAAAACAAGCCCTGCAGAGTATTTCTTGTAGTTCCGAATGTAAGTCCTATTTCCTTTCCTACTCCGGGAGCTGTAAGTCGATTGGCTATTCTATCAATTATAACCTTTTTGCCAACCACATATCCGCCTGACAGAGCAATTCCGCCGCCGGGATTTTTTATAAGCGAGCCGACAACAACATCTGCTCCAATATCTGAAGGCTCTGATTCATGAACAAATTCACCGTAGCAATTATCTACCATTATATATATATTCGGATAAACTTCCCGGATTTTTTCAATGGCATATTTAATTTTATCAATTGTCAAGGCAGGTCTGAAGCTGTAGCCTGTAGAGCGTTGTATCATTATGAGCTTAGTTTTCATGGAAACTTCTTTTATTGCGCTT
>JAAYPY010000121.1 GCA_012519555.1 Tissierellia bacterium
AAAATTCAAGATTTTATCAGGATTTAATAGCTCCATAATTTGGCATGATAATTGCATAGTAATAAGTTGACATAAAAGGAAAAGTAATATGGTTACAGGTTTGGGAAGCATTATTAGTCAAAGAAAAATTCAGGAAGGAGGTATATGTTGTTACATTAAGGAAAAATGTGTCCTATGTTAGCAATGAGTTTGCGCCGACAAATACTTAGGACGCGGTACATGGGGGAACAATGATATTTCATAGAACTTCACTCACAAGAATTTGATTAATATTTCACAAAAAGGTTATTATTTGAAGGATGAATCTATTCCGGGAGATGAAGAAATTTGAAAATAAAGTCTAGTCAGGCGCAGTTTAATATTATTAAAATCACATAAAAAATGAAATATTAGGAGGTAAAAATGAAAAGGAAAAGATTTATTAGTGTATTTCTGATAATAGCTATGGTAGTCATTGCTTTGGTTGGATGTCAGGATAATTCAACTGAACCGGTAAAAGAAAATGAAACAAAAAGTGGAAATGAAAAGACAGATGGAAAAGAAAGACCTGATGCGCTAGTAATTGCATCCGGCAGCAGTGCAGGAACATATTATTACATGGCTACAGGGCAATCCAAAATACTGAGTGAAAATATTGAGGGTTTATCTGTTACTAATGAAGCCACAAACGGGACAATCAATTTCGATTTGGCTTCTGCCAATGTAGATACAATAGGTATGGGCGGATTAGAGCAATTTTTATCTGCTGTAGAAGGTCGGGAAGACAGAGGTTATCCGGTTCCATTAGATAACCTTGGGATTATTCAGACGGGACATAAATTTGTTTTATACTGTGTAACAACAGCTAACAGTGGTATAGAAACACTTGCTGACTTAAATGGTAAAAAAATAGGAAGACCTAGTTTAACAGGAAGTTCGACACCTATGATAGATATGCTGTATGAAGCCTATGGCGTAGACCCGGATACTTTGACAGAAACACCATCCACTCATGCTGAGAATGTAGACGCATTGAAAGATGGAGTTATAGATGCTGCTTTCGTGGCAGGAGGTGTGCCCATGGCCGGGGTAACCGATTTAACAACCACCCATGATGTAAAGTTGTTAGATATAGATGAAGAACTGATAGCGCCGTATATGAAAGAACACAGTTATTTTGATTTAATTACAATAGAACCCGGCACATACAATAAACAGGATAAACCTGTGAATCTGCTGACAGTAGATGTACTTTTAGCAGCAAATATGAATTTAGATGATGATTTGGTATATGAAATTACAAAGACGCTCAATGAAAATGTGGACGAAATGGCTTTAATACACAATGATGGAAGTCAGTGGAACGCGGAGAATACATTAAATGTTTATAATAAGAATATAGCACCCTTTCATCCAGGAGCTGCGAGGTATTATGACGAAATAAATAAGAAGGAGTAGGTTAGAATGGATGCATCTAAAGAAAGTAAATTGAATCAACATTTTACAAAAATTATGAGAATAGTTGCTATAGGTATGTCACTGTTTCACCTTTATACAGCCATGATGGGCGCATTACCTACAATGCAGCAGAGATGTATACATTTAGGACTTGCTGTAGTATTAATATATATGCGTAGTATCCTTAAAAAAGAGAATGAAAAAACTCTTGACAAGGTAATTTGTCTGGTAATGATAGCATTAACAGCTATTATAAGTGTATATGTATTCTTAAACTGGCAGCATATGACACAGAGAGTTGCATATCCCAAAACTATTGATATTATATTCGGGGCAATTATGGTCATAGCAGTTATTGATACAACCCGCAGAACTTCCGGATTAGCTCTTCCGCTTGTAGCTGTTGTATTCATATTATATGCATATTTTGGCAAATATCTGCCGTCTGCCATAAGTCATAAAGGATATAGTATTACCAGAATTGTAGGAATGCTGTTTATGGAATCAGAAGGTATATACAGCTCAATATTAGGAATTTCCGCAACATATATTTTTGTATTTGTGTTGTTTGGTTCATTCTTGGAAAGTTCCGGAGCAGGCAGGTTTTTCATTAATTTGGCATCTGGTTTATTCGGCAAAAAAAGAGGAGGCAGTGCAATTATATCTACTGTATCAAGCGGATTGTTTGGTATGGTATCGGGAAGTGCGGTGGCTAATATAATGGCAGTAGGTCCCATGACGGTGCCAATGATGACAGAATCCGGTTATGATAATCGATTTTCAGGCTCTGTTCTATCAGTAGGTGGTACAGGAGGGCAATTGATGCCTCCTATTATGGGAGCAGCAGCATTTATAATGGCTGAAACCTTAGGATTACCTTATGTACGGATAACTGCAGCTGCAGCAATTCCTGCGGTATTATACTATCTGTCAATAGTTTTCGCTATTAATATGAGATCTAATCGATTAGGTATTAAAGCAATGGAAGAAGCTGACATACCTGACTGGAAAAAGGTGTTGAAAGAAGAGTTTTATTTAGCTTTCCCGCTCATATTATTAATAGTTTTATTAGCAGTAGTAAGATGGTCACCTGCAAAGTCGGGATTCTGGTCAATAGTAGCGTTAATAGCAGTTGCCCAGGTAAAAAAAGAAACACGAATGGATCTAAAAAAACTATTAGATTCTTTGGAAAAAGGTACCTATGATGCTTTACAGGTTGCAGTAATATGTTCATTGGCAGGAATTATGATAGCTATGCTTTCATTAACAGGATTAGGAATTAAAATTTCATCTTTGTTATTGCTGTTATCCGGAGGCAGAATGTGGCTGCTGCTGATTATTACAATGATTGCAGGTCTTATACTTGGAATGGGTATGACTACATCATCAGTGTATATAATATTGAGCGTGCTGGTAGCTCCTGCATTAATGAAAATGGATGTTCCGGATTTAGCTGCACATATGTTTACATTCTATTTCGGTATATTATCAGCTATAACACCTCCTGTTGCAGTAGCATCTTATGCGGCTGCAAGTGTAGTTCAGGATAATCCTATGAAATTAGGATTTGCAGCATGGAAATTAGGTATACCATGCTATATTATACCGTATATGTTTTTATATAACCCGGAATTATTGCTTATTGGAAGCGGGATGAATATTATCCTGATTATAATACTTTCAGTATTGGCCATATGGTTTTTGTCCATGACAATTGAAGGATATTATAAAGCTGAAATCAATAATCTAGGCAGGTTTTTGTTAGTCGTAGCCGCAATATTGTTGATTAAGCCCGGACTAGCATCAGGGTTGGTAGGTATTGCTATAGCAGGTGTTATATTAATACCGCAGTATATTAAGGATAAGAAAAGTAAAATAGCAGGTTAAATGGATTATAGGTTGCCATTATTAACCTAAAAATATAGAAGAAGGAGTAGTATATGAAGCTTGAAATTCAAAGCATGAAAGTAGATTACCTGATAGCAGGGGGAAAAACTCATGCTGAAAATGAAAATCTATACGTGAATATAGAAGAATTGAAAGATTATCTATTGGAAGAGGAACATTTACTTTCTATAGATATAAGAGTTATTGATAAAGATAATGATGATACAAGGTTTGTAAATGTCATTGATATTATACAACCAAGATGCAAATTAGATGGAGGGCAGAATTTCCCCGGTTTTGTAGGAGAGATCGAAACGGCAGGGCAGGGAATAACTCGTTCTTTAGACGATGTAATAGTTGTCGTATGTAACGCAACTCCCGGAAAAGGTCGAACTGTTCAAAAATTCTTTGACACCGGAGGAACCGGAGCCAGACTAACAGAGTATTCAAGTAAAAATATTCTTTATCTATGCGGTGAAACATCTGAAGGTCTTTCTGATAATGAACATGAGGATGTATTGAGAATAGCAGGTATGAAAGCAGCAGTATATCTGGCAGAGCATGCTGAGAATCTAAAAATCAGCGATACTGAAGTATTTGAGTTAGACTTATATAATCAAGATAACCCCGAAGGATTACCAAGAATATGTTACTATTATCAAGTATATGCACCTCATTATGATTATGGAAACGACCCTTCAAGAGTATTATACGGACAAACTGTAACGGAAATGCCTCCGACCATACTTCATCCCAATGAAATATTGGATGGTGCCATGTCCGGTGTTCATATTCAATCTTATAGCACATATGATAATCAAAATAACGGGATTATTAAAGAGCTGTATAAAAGACATAAAAACAAAGAAATAATATTTTGCGGTGTTGTCATAGGCGTTTTATCCATGAGTGAAAAACGAAGGAGCTTCTTTGTTAAACACACCGGGAAATTAATAAAAGATGTATTAAATTCTGATGGTGTTGTTCTAACCAAATTCCACGGCGGTGCAGCTCATCTGGATTCGGCATTAATAGCGTCAGAGTGTGAAAACTTGGGTATAGCGACTTCTATGCATATAAGTTCCTTTACGGATGAGGGCAAATTAGCAGACAATTTAGTATATGTAGACGATAAATTAGACCTAATAATTGCTGGATTTACTTATTTCGAACCAGTAGACATACATTTCGAATATAAAAATCTTTTGGGCGGTCCGCCTGAGTCTTTTGCCCATTCTTGGAGAGCTACACAAAGCAATACTCCAATGTCATCAGTAGATTTGAAAATAGAAGCCATTTTCATAGCAGGCTATACGGACTTTCTTGGAAGAACTAATGTAAGGGCTATGGAATATTAATCTGAATATAAAGGAGGAAAAATGATGCTTGGAAAAAAAATAAAAGTAGTACATTATATAAATCAATTTTTTGCAGGAATAGGCGGAGAAGAAAAAGCAGACGTTGGATTTTCACTTCAGACTAATCCTGTTGGTCCGGGTTTAGCCTTGCAGCAAGAATTAGGGGATAAAGGAGAGGTGGTAGCGACCCTGATCTGTGGAGATAATTATTTTGCTACAGATATAGAAAAAAATTCTGAAGAAGGTTTCCGCATGATAGAAAAATTCGAGCCGGACATTTTTATTGCAGGTCCTGCTTTTGCTGCCGGAAGATATGGTCCTTCCTGTGGCGCTATGTGTAAGATTGTTTCTGAAAAGTTAGGCATACCTGCTATATCTGCTATGAATGAAGAAAACCCCGGAGTAGAGATGTATTCACCATATGCTTATATAGTAAAGTGTGGAATTAACTCAAAGGAAATGAGATCAGTTATTAAGAAGATGCTGAAGCTGGCAGATGCGATTTTGGAGAATAAGCCTGATCCAAGACTTGTACCGCCAAATGATTGTGTGCCATCACCTTATGAATATGACTATTATACCAGAAACACTATCAGAAATGTTATTACGGAAGAATCGACTGCCGAGCGCTCTATAAACCTTTTGCTTAAAAAAATAAGAAAAGAGCCTTTTGAAAGTGATGTTTTAAAGCCTCCATTTCCATGGGTGAAACCTTCGGAAGCTATTAAGGATATGTCGAAGGCAACAATTGCTTTTGTAACTGACGGAGGAATAGTGCCTTTAGGCAATCCTGACAGGATACCAAGCAGAATGTGTACTATCTGGAGAGAGTATGAAATTGATAAATTACTTCCTAGAGAAGGGGAAAGACAGCATGAGGTATCTCATAGGGGATATAATAATTATGAGGTAGAAGAAGATTATAACCGCCTGATGCCTGTTGATCCTGCAAGGGATTTTGAAAAACAAGGAAAAATCGGAAGGGTGTATCCTACAGTATTTTCCACATGCGGGAATGTAAGTATTGTTAAAAAATCTAAAATAATGGGAGATGAAATAGCAAAAGTACTGACTGATCAAAAAGTAGATGCTGTTATACTAACATCTGCCTGAGGGACTTCTACACGTTGCGGTGCAACGATAGCATCTAGTATTGAAGAAGCCGGCATACCGGTAGTACAGATAACTGCTTTACCTGAAGTAGCTAAGATGGTAGGTTCCAACAGAATACTGAGAGGCACAAATATTACCTATGTATGTGGTGATAAAAACTTACCTAAGGAAGAAGAGAAAAAACTAAATCGCAGATTCTTGGAAAAAGCTCTTGAAATATTGCAGACACCTGTTAAAGAACAAACAATTTTTACAATAGATTAAAGAAATACCACGAGAATATAATTCGCCCAACATATTCTATTATTTAATTTATTGAAATGGGAATAGAAGTTTGTAGTAGTAAATATTTTACAGGTTATGCTTATTTGGACATGCTTAATTTCTTAAAACTGATAAAAAGGAGGTTATTACATGAGTTTATTATATGGAAAAAAAGTAATAGTAATCGGTGACCGTGATGGAATTCCGGCGCCGGCGATTATTGAGTGCTTAGATGGAACCGGTAGTGAAGTAGTTTTCTCTTCAACTGAATGTTTTGTCTGAACTGCTGCAGGTGCAATGGACTTGGAAAATCAAAACAGAGTGAAATCCATGGTAGAAAAACACGGCGCTGAAAATATTATTGTATTATTAGGTGCTGCTGAGGCTGAAGCAGCAGGACTTGCTGCAGAGACTGTTACCAATGGAGACCCGACCTATGCTGGTCCATTAGCAGGAGTTCAGTTAGGACTTAGAGTATATCACGCTATAGAGCCGGAATTTAAGGAAAGCGTAAATGAACAGATTTATGAAGAACAGATTGGGATGATGGAAATGGTATTAGATACAGATGAAATCATTTCTGAAATGACTTCTATAAGAGAACAATATAGCAAATATTAAGATGCTTAATATTTTCCGGAAAAAAATTCAGGTGATACAAAAAAGTATTTTGTATCACCTGACTAAAAACTTATTTTTTAGATTTTACTGTAAATAATTGTGCAGCATCAGATATTGAATGCTATATGTGATATCTATAAACATTTAAAATAAATTAAAATAATAGGAGGAATTACAATGGCATTAATGACATCGGATATGTATATTGAAAGTTTAAGAAAGCTAAACATGGAGGTGTATCTATTAGGAGAGAAAATTGAAAATCCGGTAGATCATCCAATGATCAGACCATCATTAAACTCAGTAGCCATGACTTATAAACTGGCGGAACAGCCTGAATATGAAGATTTAATGACTGCAACATCTAATTTAACCGGGAAAAAGATTAACAGATTCACACATCTGCATCAAAATCCCGAAGATCTTTCTAAAAAAGTAAAAATGCAAAGACTACTAGGACAAAAAACAGCTTCCTGTTTTCAGCGCTGTGTTGGAATGGATGCATTTAATGCAGTTTACAGCACTACTTATGAAATCGATAAAAAATATGGAACAGAATATTTTAATAGATTTGTAGAATTTCTAAAATATGTTCAGGAAGAGGATTTGACCGTTGATGGAGCTATGACAGACACGAAGGGTAATAGAGGACTATCTCCATCTAAACAGGCTGACAAGGATTTATTCTTGAGAATTGTTGAAAAAAGGGAAGACGGTATTGTAGTAAGAGGTGCAAAAGCACATCAGACAGGTATGATCAACTCACATGAAGTTTTAGTTATGCCTACCCAGACAATGAGAGAAGAAGATAAGGATTATGCAGTATGTTTTTCAGTCCCAACAGATACGAAGGGAATAAAAATTATCTACGGAAGGCAATCATGTGATACAAGAAAATTAGAAGGCGGGAGTCTTGATGTAGGTAATCCGAAGTTTGGAGGACACGAAGCTTTAGTAATATTCGATGATGTATTTGTTCCTGCTGATAGAATTTTTATGTGTGGTGAATATGACTTTTCAGGGATATTAGTGGAGAGATTCGCAGGTTATCACAGACAGAGTTATGGTGGATGCAAAGTCGGCGTAGGTGATGTATTAATTGGAGCGGCAGCGCTTGCAGCAGAATATAATGGGGTGGAAAGAGCATCTCATATAAAAGATAAAATAATTGAAATGACCCATTTGAATGAAACTCTATATTCTTGCGGGTTAGCCTGTTCATATGAAGGATATCCTACTGAAGCCGGAAATTATGAAATAGATATGCTCTTAGCCAACGTATGTAAACAAAATGTTACAAGATTCCCTTATGAAATCACCAGATTAGCAGAAGACATAACGGGAGGTTTGTTTGTAACAATGCCCTCTGAACGCGATTTAGAGCATCCAGAGATAGGCAGATATGTTGAAAAGTACTTAGCTGCGGTTGAAGGTGTACCTACAAAAACCAAGATGAAGGTCTTAAGACTTGTGGAAAATCTGACATTAGGAACAGCAGCAGTCGGTTACAGAACTGAATCAATGCATGGAGCCGGCTCACCTCAGGCACAGAGAATTATGATAAGCAGACAGTCAGACTTAAATCATAAAAAACAATTAGCAAAAGATATATTGGATATAAAGGAATAAGTATGAAGTCTGACATTGAAGGAATATTGAACAAATATATAAGGCCGACACTTATGCAGGACGGTGGGAATATAAAATTATTAGAAAGCAATAAAGATACAATAAAGTTGAAATTAATGGGGCAATGTTCTAACTGCCCCCTTTCATCACATACAACCGAATACTTTATTAAAACTGTTTTAACAGAAAAACTGCCGGAAATTAAAAATATTACTGTTGAAACCGGGTTATCAGAGGAACTGTTAGATATAGCATATAAATATCTGAGGAGGGATGAATAGTGAGTTGGAAAGAAAGTTATAACATAAAGAAAGTAAGTGCTGCAGAAGCTGTTAAACATATTAAATCCGGAAACAGGGTGGTTCTAGGACATGCTTGCGGGGAACCCCAGGCAATTATACAGGCGATGGTTGACAATGCAGAATTATATGAAGGTGTTGAAATAGTGCATATGGTTGCAATGGGAAAAGGTGAATATGCAAAACCACACATGCAGAAACATTTCAGGCATAATGGCCTGTTTTTAGGAGGGGCAACGAGAGATGCCGTTGCAGAAGACAGGGCTGATTATACACCTTGTTTTTTCTTTGAAGTACCCAGACTATTCAGACAAAATATTTTACCCGTAGATGTTGCGTTAATCCAGGTATCAGAACCGGACAACAATGGAAATTGCAGCTTAGGTGTTTCATGCGATTATACAAAGGCAGCTGCAGAAAACGCAAGGATTACCATCGCACAGGTCAATGAAATGATGCCGGTGACATTTGGTGACTGTATGGTCAATATCGATGAAATTGATTTTATAGTCGAAAAAGCAGAACCAATAATAGAATTAAAAAGACCGGAAATAGGCAATATAGAAAAAAAGATAGGTCAGTATTGTGCAAGCTTAATTGAGGATGGCTCAACTTTACAATTAGGAATTGGCGGCATACCGGATGCGGTGCTGACATTTTTGAAGGATAAAAATGACTTAGGAATTCACTCTGAAATGTTTTCTGACGGAGTGTTGGATTTATTTGATTCCGGAAATATTACAAACAAAAAGAAAACACTTCATAAAGATAAATTTGTTGCCACGTTCATGATGGGTTCAAAAAAACTATATGATTTTATTGATAATAATCCGGCTGTTGAATTGTATCCCGTTGATTATGTAAATAATCCATATGTCATAGCAAAAAATTATAATATGGTCTCAATAAATTCAGCTATTCAGGTAGATTTAATGGGTCAGGTGGCAGCTGAATCAATAGGTTCAAAACAATTCAGCGGAACAGGAGGGCAGGTTGATTTTGTTCGCGGAGCTTCATATGCGCCAAATGGGAAATCTATTATAGCATTGCCTTCGACTGCTGCAAAAGGTAAGATTTCCAGAATAGTGCCAATAATTGATGAAGGTTCAGCCGTGACTACTTCCAGAAATGATGTTCACTACATCATCACCGAATATGGAATAGCAGATTTAAGGGGTAAAACATTAAAAGAAAGGGCAAGAGCATTAATTAATATATCTCATCCGAATTTTAAGGATGAATTAATTGAGCAGGCAAGGAAAAAATTCAAAAACATGTAGTCTTAGGAGGCAAAGTATTTGAACAGTATTTTTGAAATGTTAATGTTAATTTGTTTTGGAGCAGCCTGGCCATTTTCAATTTATAAATCATATACCTCCAAATCCGTAGAAGGTAAAAGTCCACACTTTTTACTGATTTTGATTATGGGTTATATTTTTGGAATTTTAAACAAGGTATTCTATAATTTTGATAAAGTGTTTTATTTATATGTAATTAATCTTATTATGGTAACTACTGATTTTATTTTATATCTAAAAAACTCAAAATTAAAAAGGAATAGATTTATTTAAATAATATGTGAGCATTCCTTTAAGGTAACTCCAAGGACTATTTATCCTTAAAGGTGTGTTCTCATGCATATACTATTATTTTAGGAGGAAACATGAAAGAATTAGTTGTGATGCCGACTATTTATAAATATTTAAGTTCAAAGGACTTTGCTAAAGATTTTAAACTTGGCAAAGATGATTTAGTCATTGTTAGTGAAAAGACTTACAAACAGTATTTTGAACATTTGAACTTGGAGTGTAATGTTATATATAAAAGACAATATGGTTCGGGAGAGCCATCAGATGATATGGTGGAAGCTATCTATAAAGATATCAAGAACGATTTCAATCGCGTTGTTGCCATTGGCGGCGGTGGTGTCCTTGATATAGCAAAGCTGTTAGCCTTAAAGGATGTTACACCGGTTACAGACTTGTTTGATGGGAAAATAAAAGTTAAAAAGGAGAAAAATCTTATACTTGTGCCTACAACTTGCGGGACAGGCAGTGAGGTTACCAATATCTCCATTTTGGCGCTTAAAGACCGTGGTACCAAAAAGGGACTTGCATCTGATGAAATGTTTGCCGATAGTGCTGTTTTGATTCCGGAACTATTAAATGATCTCCCATTTAATGTTTTTGCTACCAGTTCTATTGATGCACTTATCCATGCCGTTGAGTCCAACTTATCACCAAAATCTTCATTCACTACAAAATTGTTCGGCTATAAAGCTATCGAAATAATCTTAGAAGGGTACAAGAAAATTACAGCTGAAGGAATAGAAGCCAGGATACCACTGCTTGAAGACTTTTTAATTGCAAGTACCTATGCAGGAATTGCATTTGGCAACGCAGGATGTGCAGCAGTACATGCTTTGAGCTATCCATTGGGAGCAACTTATCACGTACCACATGGTGAATCCAACTACCTTATGTTTACCGAGGTTATGAAAAACTATATGGAAATCAGAGCAGATGGCGAAATTGCTGTTTTAAATCGGTTCATTGCAGATATTTTGAATTGTGAAATAGTTTATGTATATGAAGAACTGGAAAAGTTGCTAAATAACATAATTCCCAAAAAAAAGCTTCGCGAATATGGTATGACGGAAACTAAAATTATGGAATTTACTGAGTCTGTTCTTGCAAATCAAGGTCGCTTGTTAGCTAATAACTATGTAGAATTGGATAAAAATAGAATATACAAGATTTATCGAGAATTGTATTGAAACAAGATTTCTGATAAATTCGTGCTTGATCACAACTATAATAATTTAAACAAGAATTTTTAAACTGAAAGCGGCAAAGCAATTATTAATTTTCATTTTAATGATTGTTTATTTGAACGCTTTTTTTGAAATTCACAACTAAATGACATTAGTCGTAAATAGTAACCGCTTATTATCGAAAAATGAAAAAACCTGTATTATCCATTGCTTATAAAATTAGATTATGTTAAAATTAAGCTTAGGTATAAGAACTTAATTTGTTTAATACCATATAATATAGGTTGCCATCTGCACCCGAAAACTTGGAGGATTTATGTTTAAAAAAGCAAAATATGCAATTTTATTATTATTACTTACTGTGTTATTGACATCTTGTACTGAATCCGCAGATGCAGATGCAAATACACCACTTTTTCCTGATGAAACAAATCAGGAAGCACCTGAAATTATTGATTCAGAACCTGAATTATCGGAGGAAGAAAAAGCAAAATTAGAGTTGGAAAAGAGAATTGCTGAAAGAGAAAAGTTAGAAGAACAAAGGAAAGAAGAACTAAGAGAATTTTACGTTCCATTGATACCCATTGGAGAAGAAAAAGAAAAGAAGAGCATTGAAGTAAAGGCATTATATGTGACCGGCCACACGGCAGGAAATGAGTTAAACAAAGAGAACATAGATACTTATGCTGCTTATGTGAAAGCACTTGAAGAAAAAGATACTCAAAAAGCAAGACAATTGATTGACAGTGCTGAAAAAGCAAATAAACTTGAACGAATTGTAGGTATTGCTGTTGCTACTGAAATAAACGGACTAGTTATAAATGTTAAAGATGACAACGGCTTTATAACGTATAAGAGCAATGTTGAAATTGTTCAAAATATGAATAAAGATACACCAATTCCAATAAAGGATATCCACAATATGCTTAAAGTATTGAAGGATTATGATATATATACCATTGGCAGAATTGTTGCATTTAAGGATAAGAATTTTGCTGTTAAAAGTCCGGAGCATTCTATTCAGCTAAAATCCGGCGGGATATGGCTTGACCCTAACAGCGGAAATATCCCATGGATAAATCCCTTTGATAAGTATGTATGGGATTATAATGTAGCAATTGCAAAGGAAGCATCACTCCTTGGATTTGACGAAATACAATTTGACTATGTGCGCTTCCCTGACGGGGCTAAAACCTACAATCCTATTACTGAATTCCCGGGGAGAAACGATAGAGATAAGGATGAAGCAATTGCTGAATTTTTGGAATATTCAAGAAAAGAATTAGAGCCTTACAATGTAAATTTAGGAGCAGATGTATTTGGACTTATAACAAGGACATGGGATGATTATCCGGAGGACATAGGTCAGACCTGGATATTGATTGGTGAACATGTTGACAATATTGCTCCCATGGTCTATCCGAGCCACTATTCAACAGGATGGTACAACTTGGAGAATCCAAACGCACATCCTTACTTGGTTGTAAAAGGAGCAATGGAAGAAGCCATTGAAAAAAATTCTTCAATGGAAACACCTCCAATTATCCGACCTTGGATTCAGGATTTTGACTGGGATGGAATTGCATACGGTCCTGACAAGGTCAGAGATCAAATAATAGCAGCCAAGGAACTTGGTATATATGAATATATGATATGGAATCCAAGCAATGTTTATGACCCATATGCATTTATGGTAACGGAAAGAGAAAAGACAGCCACCTATCCTCTGGATAAAGGCGAACTTGATTACAGAGAGAAATCACCTGCTGACGGAGCGCAGAAGTATTTAACAGGCATGCTTCAAAACAGATACAGCTACACTTATTTAATGACTCCGGTTACAGACAGGGTCAAAGATTTTGATGAATTTGTCAAACTTCAGGAAGAAGACAATATTAAGCTGTTAAACTTCAAAGTTTACGGTTATGAAATAGATGCAAATGACAACAATAAAGCAATAGTAAGCTTATACTATAAAATAGAAGTTAAAAACGGGGACACAAGAGAAATAATTGAAAAGGACAATGTTCAGTGGCAGGCTGTGAGAGAACTCAATATATGGAAAATAAAACCCGCCTGGGACACTGCGGATGATGATGCTTCTTAACTGTCCCACTGATAACAGTAAGCTTGACAAGCTCAACGCTTATGTTATAATAATTAATAAATATTTATAATAATTTCAATACATTAAAGCAGGTTTATTCCTGAAGAAGGTGAGGGAGAATATGAAAAAATTCAATCTAGCAATATTGGGAGCTACAGGTGCAGTCGGACAAGAAATGCTAAAGGTGTTGGGAGAGAGAAATTTTCCCATAAATGAGCTTAAGCTTCTTGCAAGCAAAAGAAGTGCAGGAAATTTAATTGAATTCAAGGGAAAAAAATATGCAGTCGAAGAAGCAACAGAAACATCATTTGAAAATATTCATGTGGTTCTTTGTGCTGCTGAAAATGACATAAGCCAAAGGTTATCGCCGGCAGCAGTAAAGGCAGGCGCTGTTGTAATTGATAATTCAAGTGCATTCAGATTACATGACGATGTTCCGCTAGTTGTGCCTGAAGTAAACGGAGAGGATGTTAAAAATCATAAAGGAATAATAGCAAACCCAAACTGTTCAACAACAATAGCATTAACTGCGATAAATGAACTCAATAGATATTCTAAAATAAAAAGGATGATAGTAACTACATTCCAGGCAGTTTCAGGAGCCGGTGTTAACGGAATAAAGGAGCTAGATCAGCAGATAAAAGACATCAGTGAAGGTAAAGATGTAGAAATCAATACATTCCAGCATCAGATTGCATACAATGTAATCCCTCAAATAGGAAGCTTTAATGAAATGGGATATTCCCAGGAAGAAATGAAATTGCAGAATGAAGGAAGAAAAATATTACACAATCCTGACTTGAAGGTAAACTGTACCTGTGTAAGAGTTCCGGTTTACAGAAGCCATTCGGAGTCAATTACTATAGAAACAGAAAAAGAAATAACTGTAGAAAAAGCTAAGGAGCTATTGTCAAAGGCTGAAGGAGTAAAGCTGATTGAAGATTTGGAAAACAATAAATATCCCATGCCTCTTGATTCATCAAATCAAGATTTAGTTTACCTAGGCAGAATAAGAAAGGATATAAGCTGCGATAACTCACTTGTATTGTGGTGTTGCGGTGACCAGATCAGAAAAGGCGCAGCTACAAATGCAGTACAGATAGCAGAAGTTTTAGTAAAGGAAAATTTAATATAGTATATCTAAATCTGATACCATTTTAGAGTAACTGCAAACAAGAAAGCTGTTTCAATTGAAACAGCTTTCTTACATATAATGAATAAATATTAAACATTTGACATAAGCAGACATATTATGTGGAGCCGATTTACATTGACTTGTTTTTCAGATTATATTATAATTATTAGTTAATAAGAAGTATAATAGCTTTTGTATTGAGTAAGGGGGACCTGAATTGGTCGATTACACCAAATTTGAATTAAAAGAAAAAAAAGAATTAGCTGAAGTTCTAAAAGGTAAGGACAATCTATTTCTTCTTGCTTGTAAAAAGTGTTTCAAAGAATTTGAAATAGTTGAAGAACCGGAATTAGCTGATTTTGAACAATTTGCCGCTGAACACGGCAAAACCGTAACCGGGTCTGCAAAGGTGGATTTTTTGTGTAACAACATATTGACACCAAAATTGCTAAAATCCGTATTGCCGCAAGAAGCCGAAAATGTTTTTGTTATTTCCTGCGGAATAGGAACTCAGCTGATTGCAGAGCTGACAGAAAAGCCGGTTTATACAGCCTGCGATTCTATAGCTTATAGAGGTCACCACGGAATGGCATTAACAATTCAAAGATGCGATGCATGTGCTCAATGCTATTTAAACCTGACAGGCGGTATATGTCCTATTGTTGATTGCTCCAAAAGTTTATTAAACGGTCAATGCGGCGGAGCCAAAAAGGGCAAATGCGAAGTGAACAAAGAAATGGACTGCGGATGGGACCAAATATATAAGAGACTGAAAAAACAAGGAAGAGTTAATGAACTGAAAAATCAATCCATTGAAATGCGCGATTATTCAAAAGTGAACTATAAGTTTATTGATGAATACGTCAAATCAATTCGCCAAGAGCGCTTAGAAGGATATAAGGGAGGAATTCACCCTAAGGAGAAGAAAGGATTCAGCGAACATATATCTCTGTCTGAATTTCCCAGCCCTCTTACTGTTGTCATTCCTTTGTTACAACATACCGGTGCACCGGCAGAGCCTATTGTGGAAGTGGGTCAGCATGTTAAGGCGGGTGAAAAAATAGGCCAAGCAAAGACCTATGTCAGCTGTCCCGTACATTCCAGCGTTAGCGGTACTGTAGTCGCAATAGAACTTAGGCAGCATCCCACTGCCGGCTTTAATGTTTTATCTGTTATCATCCAATCTGACGGGAGAAATATTTTACACGATTCTATACAAGCAGTCGGAGACCTTGAAGCTCTTACACCGGAAGAAATTCGCGATATCATTCGTGAAAAAGGAGTCGTTGGAATGGGTGGTGCAGGATTTCCCACCGCCGTGAAACTTAATGCACCAAAACCCATAGAAGTTGTTTTGCTGAACGGCTGTGAATGTGAACCCATATTGACTGCTGATTATAGAGTAATGATAGAATATGCTGATGATGTGCTTTTTGGATTAAAGGCATTAATTAAGGCATCTCATGCTGAAAGGGGCATTATAGCAATCGAAGATAACAAACCGGATGCCATCGAAATTATGAAGTCTAAAACTCGGAATTTAGAAAATATTGATGTGGCTGTGGTAAAAACAAAATATCCCCAGGGAGCAGAAAAAATGCTTATTAAAAACATCTTAGGCAAACAGGTGCCTCGGGGCGGGCTGCCGCTTGATCTAGGTGTTATAGTAAGCAATATAAGCACTGCTAAAGCTGTTTCCGATGCAATTCAAAAAGGTATGCCTCTAATAGAAAGAGTTGTGTCCGTAAGCGGAGAAAGAATGAGCAAATCCGGGAATTATATAGTAAAAATCGGCACTCAGGTAAAAGACATTATTGACTATTGCGGAGGTGTAATAGGTGATGATGTAACAATAAAAATGGGCGGTCCTATGATGGGAGCTGTTCTTGATAACTTATATGTCCCTATAATAAAAGGCACCAATGGAATTATTGCTGTGGAGGCTAGTGAGCGAGAAGCAAGAGAGTGTATTAAATGCGGCCGTTGTGTTGATGTTTGTCCAATGGAGCTGCACCCCTTGTATTATGCAAAATATGCTGAAACAGAAAATTGGGAAGGCATGAGGGAAGAAAAAGTTATGGATTGTATCGAATGCAGATGCTGCGATTACATTTGTTCAGCAAAAATTGAAATTTTAAGTGCCATAAAAACAGGGAAAAAAGCTATAAGGGAGGGTAAATAAAATGTTAATTACCCAGCTGAAATCAAAGGAAGCTATAGCAGATCTTATAAAGGGAAAGACGTTCATAATTAACTGCCACGGATGCAAGGAAGTATATTTTCCGGAATATGAAGCAGATAAAATACAAAAAGAATTGTCAGCAGATGGGGATATTATTGAAAATATAACAAGAGATTATATTTGCAGCACTGATAATTTACATGTGCAGTTAAAAAAATTCATGGATAAAATTCAGGAAGCCGATACAATTTTAGTATTTTCTTGCGGTGTAGGGGTTCAAACCCTAGCTAGATTTCTTGAAGATAAAAGAGTATATTCCGGCTGTGATACTTATCCTCTGCCCGGAATTCAAGGAGTGACTCCCATGGAATTTGACTGTGGTCATTGCGGAGAATGCTACTTGAATTATACGGGAGGCATTTGTCCCATAACAGCGTGTTCAAAAAGCTTAGTTAACGGGCAGTGCGGCGGATCCAAAAAGGGTAAATGTGAAGTAGATAAGGATATGGAATGCGGATGGGAAAGGATATACAGGAAACTTGAAAAGCTTAAAAAGTTAAATACCTTGAACTATCCGGTCAAAATACGAAATTATCAGCTACCCTTCGATGAGCTGCCTAAAGATGTATGATCGTATGCAATTATTTTTTAGATAAAGACAATTTTTGATGAGGAGTGATATAGATGAAGCTTACCCGGTTGTTTGAACGCGGCGAATTTGTAATTACAGCGGAAGTAGGCCCCCCAAAAGGTTTTCATATCAACCATTTAGTTGATGAAATAAATACTTATTTAAAGGGCAGGGTATCCGCAGTTAATGTAACGGATAATCAATCATCCGTAATGCGCCTTGGATCTCTAGCAACATGTAAGGTACTGCAGGATCAAGGACTGACAACCATTTTCCAATTAACCTGCCGTGACAGAAATCGAATTGCTCTACAGTCAGATGTTCTAAGTGCAGCCTTATTAGGTATTGAGAATTTATTATTATTAACCGGCGACCACACAACATTAGGAGACAATCCTCAGGCAAAGCCTGTATTTGACCTGGATTCTGTATCTCTTCTACACATGGTCAGAAAATTGGAGCAAGGTGAAGACCTTGCGGGAAACCCTCTTGAAGGGGAGCCGCCTTCATTTGCAAAAGGAGCTGTAGTATCACCCTGCAGTGATTCTGTTGATGCGCAGTTGATAAAGATGGAACAAAAAGTTAAAGCCGGAGCAGAGTATTTTCAGACTCAAGCTGTTTATGAACCGGAAAAATTTATTAAATTTATGGAGAAAGCAAAACAGTTTGGTGTACCGGTCATGCTTGGAATAGTAATACCTAAAAGTGCCGGCATGGCTAAATTCATGAATGAAAATGTAGCGGGAATAACAGTTCCTGCCCATATGATAGAAGAATTGAAAAAGAATAAAGAAAAAACCAAGGCGGGAATTACCGGAGTTGAAATTTCTGCACGTATTATCAAGGAATGTAAAGATTACTGCCAAGGTGTACACATTATGGCATTAGGGTGGGAATCTAAAATTCCTGATCTTCTTGACTTAGCCTGCTTGTAGACAAAGGGAGGACCTTGATGGACTTAATAATAATATCATTACTTTCTTTATTGGTGATAATCAATGCTCTTTTACTGATAAAGCAATTAAAAAACAATACAAAGGAAGAAATAATATCAGAATTAAAAATTAATTTAAGGGATAATAATCTTAATTTGATAGATTCTGTAAATGGAAAAATTGCCGAATCAGAACAGAAACAGCTGAGAGAACTATTGATGAACAAGTTAGAAACAGTCGAAAGAATGGAAAGAAACTCCAATAAGCTGACTGAATCATTCAATAAATTCAGTACTGATACATCGAAAACTCTAAATGAAAATTTTACATCCTTAAATGAAAGAGTGGGCCAAAACCTTGATAGGATAAATTTAAGAGTTGAAGAAAGACTGAATGAAGGTTTTGAGAAAACAAATAAAACATTTGTCAGCATACTTGAAAGATTGTCAAGAATAGATGAGGCGCAAAAGAAAATAGACAGCCTTTCCACAAATATAGTTTCCTTGCAGGATGTCTTGACAGATAAAAAAAGCAGAGGTACCTTTGGGGAAGTACAGCTAAATCACATTTTGTCTGTGGTATTCGGGGAAAAGAACGATAAAATATATGAAATTCAAAAAAAATTACAAAATTCCATGATTGCCGATGCTGTTTTGTATATCCCCGAGCCGGTAGGGATGCTTTGCATTGATTCAAAATTTCCTCTTGAAAATTACCAGCGTATGATTGATGTGAATAATTCAGAGGCTGAAAGAAAACAATATTCAAAAGACTTTAAAACAAATGTAAAGATGCATATAAATG
>JAAYPY010000122.1 GCA_012519555.1 Tissierellia bacterium
TATTTACCGTTTGGTTTGTAAAAAATAGAAAAAACTATTTTAATACTATTTTTAATGTTTTAAAAGGGCGGTATACGTGGGTCGGTTTTGTAAATGACGAGGCAGAAACAGAATTGCCTACCCTGCCAAAAGCAGTCGTATCTCCCTCCGTTCTATTTCCAAAAGAGCTCATTACACCGGAGATTATTGCTAAAATCCATCAAGAGTATTCCTATAATTACAAACTCACAACCGATATCTTAGTTGTTTTTAAATCGTTTAAAAAGTTAGGTTGTTAGTCTATTATGTGTCAAGTTGTCATGCCTATGATAAATGAAACAAGAGACGCTATAACTTATGATACATATCCCAAAATTCTTTTGCTTTCTTTTCTTTTCCTCTCTTTTCCAAGCTCTTGCCCATTTTCTTATATAATTTCTTATAAGCTCCCTGTTTATTTAAGCCTTGGTCCATATAAATCTGTATCAGCATTTGTATTCCCTGATTATCAATCTGATCAGTATCGATTAGTTCCCCGAGTACCTTTTCAGCGGAATTTAAATCTCTCTGCCCAAGATGTATTTTGCATGCTAAGTAGTAAGCTGCCTTAAATTTAAAATTATCTTTAATTATTTTCTTGCAAGATTTTAATGCCATATCTGCATCTCCTTTAGAAATATAATAGTGAGCATTCAAATAGTTTGCAGGCTCGTAAGAGGGGACAAATGCCAATAAATGATCAATAAGAGTTTTGGCACTATCCAAAAATCCGACTTGGAAATAACATTCAATTAAATTCATCAGGGTAGCTTCGTTATAAGGGTCAACCTTTAAGGCTTTTTTTAAGTAAGGTATTGCTGCCACAGTCTGTTTTGCTTCTTTCAACTTGAATCCTTCGAGGTCAGATTTATCGGTACGTTTCAGGATAATACAAATTGGCTTTCCGTCAACATCAATTGTATGGACAGTATTGGGTGGAGGGAAATGGGTACTTTTAATTTGTTCCGGCATCATTCCGGTAACAGTAAAAATAGCATAATCCCAATCGTTATTTCCTCTTTCATACCAACGTGAGAATAGCACCTGAAAGTCAGCAGTATCTTTGCGGAAGAAATAATTTACCGAAGCACTGTGCCAGGTAGCAACTTTTATTTTCTTTCCGGTTTCCATTCCGCTTTTTTTTGCATTTGCCAGAACCCATTCTGAAGCTTCACGGGTAGAATGATAGTAATAATCCATTTCATAATTGCCATAAGCTTTATTCATTCCGCCGGACAGTTCATTGAAATAGACATATTCATACGGGTGATTGCGGATAATATGCAATAGTGGGTGAATCGGCAAAAGAAATGGCAAAATAGTAAGAGCAATTTTCCCATATTTGTTTTTCACAAGGTCAATAAGAGCATTAAATCCAAGTCCGGCTGCTACCACCATAGGCGGGTAAGTAAATAACGCATGGCGCCAACCACCGTAAACATTAGCATTAGAATAGACAATCCAAAAAATAGGAAAAATGAAAGCAAAATAAACCATAAAAGTGGTAAATCTATTTTCTTTCTTCCAGCCGTCAATAAACGGATAAACAAGCATTCCGATAATCACAGCAATGGGGATAGTAATCAATATATATTTGGGAGTGTAATACCATGGTAACGCGTCCGACCACTGCATTTCTCCTTCAAAAAGTTGACGAAGGGAAACTGCAAAATGTGATAAATCCTTAAAAGCTTGTATCGTGTTATGGAGAGGATTAGTCATAATATAGGGCCATAAAGGAATTGAAATTAAAAATGCCCCGATTATAATACAAATATATTTAACAAAAAGTTTCCCAACTATAGGCATATTTTGTTTCGCAAGATAATTCTTAGGTTTGTTGATTGAGATATAATAAGCCACAACAAATAATCCGAAATAGGCATATAATAATATGCCTCCAACTCTGATACTAACCGAAAGTCCCATTGCAATAGCCAACATAATACAGGTTTTTATTGTCGGCTTGGGATATTCTAGGATGAATTTATGAATAAAAAAGATACTAATCATAAACATTGCCGCAAAAGGAATATCTTTGGGATTGTTAAAGAGATGCCCCAAGAATCTGGGAGAAATGGCAAGTAGTAAAATAGTGATTACACCGGCTCTCCATCCTTTACAATTCTTGGCAAATAGTCCGGCAAACAAAATTGCAAAAAAACCGAAAATCGAATTCATTATATGCCTTGTGGTTTGATAGTCATCTATTTTAAATGCTTTTACCACAACAACAGTAAAAGTATCAAACCACATACCGTATGGATTCATTTCAGGGACTGACTTATACGTTGTATCAGTTCCTCCTGTGGCATAGAAATTATAAATTTTCTGTGCCTGAGGATATTGCCAAGTATCCTCATCTCCACTATTTCCTGAATCAAGACTCATTATCGGAAGCAGGAAAAAAAGAACAACACTAACTGATAAAAAAATCCAAAACCAAACATTAGATTTATTGTCAATAAAGTATTTTTTCATAAAATTAAAATATATATAAAAAAATTTACTTTTCAAATCGGCAAATGACTGACCAATCACCTCTTATATTATGATATTCAATTTGAGATTCAGGTAAATTGATATACTTAAGCAAGTATGATATTTGAGGGAAAAAATGAATATGCAAATCAAAAGTATACCGGTAATAACGTTGACAAGGAACTGTAATAAGTAACTTCTTTTTTGTAATTCTTTTTAATTCACTAATAGCTTTAGGTAAATCCAACACATGTTCTAATGTATGATTACAAATCACAATATCAAAATGAGAATCAGGGAAGGGCAGGTTTTCAATATTTCCCGTTTTGATAGTAAATCCTTCATTAACAGTCTTAGGAACCAGGTCAATCCCCGAAATATTTTCATATCCGTTTTTGTAAATTTGTCTAAGTACATATCCGTTTCCACAACCGATATCAACAATAGACACCTCTTTGTCAGCCCCAAGATTATTAATAATAAAATCAACAGAAGCATCACTCAAATCCGTATCACGGTTTGTAATATATTCAAAATCTTCATAATACTTAGAATATTCCTCTTCGGATAATTTATAAAAAACATTCTTAAATGTCATAAGTTTTTTAACATTTTTTCCTTTGAACCAAATGAAGAATAGGGGATACATCAGATAATAGTTATCTCTTATAACAGGAGGTAACAATTCGTCCAGAACATATCTGATAATGTTAGTAATTTTTCTACTTAGCATTTGTTATTTTATTAGTTTCTTTATCTTATAAAAATTATGAATTTTATATAAATTATAAGGTTGCCGTAAAATATCCTTAACTCGAAGTTTTGAACCTCGTACA
>JAAYPY010000123.1 GCA_012519555.1 Tissierellia bacterium
AAAAGGGCGAACGAACAGTCCGCCCAAATAGTTCTATATCAGTTATTTTACTTCTACTGAATCGATAAACACAAATTGTCCGTCTTGAACTGTCTTAATAACAGCAAGATTTTTATCGGCATCTCCTTCTTCAGTGAAGTTAATAATTCCTGTTACACCTTCAAAATCTTTTGTTTCTTTCAATGCATCTCTTATTGCAACACCGTCGGTTGAGCCTGCCCTTTCGATTGCATCTCTTAACAAGATATATGCATCATATCCTAATGCTGCAACTGCAGGAATTATAGGTTCCTTGCCTGCCAATTCTTTTTTGTAGCCTTCAACAAATTTCTTGGCTTCTTCCGTAGCAGGGTCATTTTCATCAAAGAATGTGGAAAGAACTATACCCTCGGCATCTTCTCCCGCAACATCTATAATAGCAGGATTTTCCCATGTATCTCCGCCCATTATCAAGCTTTCGATTCCAAGATCCCTTGCTTGTTTAATAATTAATGGAGCTGTAGTTGCTGAGCTTGGCGCAAATATAACATCAGGATTCTTTGCCTTTATATTTGTAAGAATTGCATTAAAGTCAGATTCATTTAACTGGAATTCCGAAACATCAACTATGCTGTTCTCGTCTCCGGTTAAATTTTTAAATGCGTCTATAAAGAAGTTTGCAAGACCTACGGAGTAGTCATCTCCATTCTGCATGATAACAGCTGCAGTCTTTGCTCCCTGTTCAATGGCATAGGTAGCCATCACCTTGCCTTGGAAGGGGTCAAGGAAGCATGCGCGGAAGTAAAAATCATTGCCCTGTGTTACCATGGGGTTTGTACAAGAAGCGCCCATTGCAGGAATCTGTGCATCTTTTATAATATCACCGGCTGCAATAGAAACAGCTGAACCGTATGAGCCGATTATTGCAACAACCTTGTCATTTTCAATAAGTCGTGTTACTGCGGTAGTTGCTTCGCCTTTATCACTTTTGTTGTCAACTACAACCAATTCAATTTTTTTGCCTAATACTTCAGGATACATTTTGTTGGCATATTCAATGCCGCCGAGTTCCTGAAGTCCGCCGCCTCCATTCATGCCTGTAAGCGGTTCGAACACACCTATTTTAATTACATCTGCCTCTTCAGCCCCGCCATTATCCGCGGTTTGGGTACAAGCTGTAAACAAAGTCAGCACCATTAATAAGCTTAATAATAAAGATAATACTCTTTTCATAAACTCTCTCCTCATTATTATAAATTTCTATGATTATAACATTGAAAACATTTTTTTGCAAGAAAATTTTCTGTTTGATATAAACAATAATCCGTAGTTTGCGAACAAAAAGGGTGTTTTGCACCTATAGCAAGGTAGGGCAAAAATAAAAACAGACAACCTATTAAATTATATTAACAGATTGTCTGTTTTATGCTTAATTAAATTTTGAAGTTAGTTTAAATACACGTTCTTTTATTAATCTGCTATCTTGTTTATTAGTCAGCAGTGAATCTATTATATCTGCTAATTCAACCATTTCAGCTTCCTTCATGCCCTTAGTGGTCACAGAAGGAGTTCCTATTCTCAATCCGCTTGTAATAAAGGGGTTTTGAGGGTCATAAGGAATAGTATTTTTGTTTGTAGTAATATGAATATCATCAAGCATTTTTTCGGCTTCTTTGCCTGTTAAATTCTTGTTTCTCAAATCAACCAGCATCAAATGATTGTCAGTGCCGGCGGATACTATTCTAAATCCTCTCTTCATAAGCTCGTCAGAAAGTTTTTTCGCATTTTTTAATACCTGCTTTTGATACAGCACGAAGTCATCCTCTAAAACTTCCTTAAAGCATGCAGCTTTAGCAGCAATAACATGCATCAAAGGACCTCCCTGAGTTCCCGGGAATATTGCCTTGTCGATTTTTTGCGCAAATTCCTGCCTGCACATAATCATTCCGCCTCTTGGACCTCTCAAAGTTTTATGAGTAGTGCTAGTAACAAAGTCTGCATATTCTACAGGATTAGGGTGAAGCCCTGCAGCTATAATTCCGGCAATATGTGCCATATCCACCATAAAATAAGCACCGATTTCATCAGCAATTTCTCTGAACACTTTAAAATCAATGATTCTGGCATAGGCACTTGCTCCTGCTACTATCATTTTTGGATTTTCTTTTTTTGCGATTTCTCTTACTTGATCATAATCAATTGTTTCAGTTTCCTTGCTCACTCCGTAAAAGGCAACCTTGAAATATGAGCCTGACATATTCACAGGACTTCCGTGAGTCAAATGTCCTCCGTGACTTAAGTCCATACCCAATATTTTATCGCCGGGTTTAAGTACTGAAAAATAAACCCCAAAGTTTGCATTTGAGCCTGAATGAGGCTGAACATTCACATGCTCCGCACCAAATATTTTCTTGGCTCTGTCTATTGCAAGGTTTTCTATCTTGTCAACAAATTCGCATCCTCCGTAATACCTCTTGCCGGGATATCCTTCTGCATACTTGTTGGTCAAATGGCTTCCCATTGCCTGCAAAACCGTTTCAGACACGAAGTTTTCCGATGCTATTAACTCAATGTTAATTCTCTGTCTTTCTTTTTCCTCCATCATGTAACCATAAAGCTCACTATCATGTTTCTTGATTAAATCGAAGTCCATATTAAGCTCCTTATCCTTAGACGTAAATTTTTGGAAGTCTTCTCACTGCTAAATTTGTCAATACTTCATAGGAAATGGTACCTCTCATGTTGGCTACATCCTCAGCTGTCATGGCTCCGTCTGTACCATCACCGTAAATAATTGCTAGATCACCTATTTGTGGGTCATCAACATTGGATAAGTCCACCATGAATTGGTCCATGCATACTTTTCCCAATATCGGACATTTTACTCCCTTTACAATCACATATCCCTTGTTTGACAACAATCTTGAATATCCGTCAGCATATCCTAAGGGAATTGTTCCTACCACCACCGGCTTATCTGTACGGTATAAATGTCCATATCCCACACCTTCTCCGGCATCAATCGTTTTTACATTTGCAACCTTTGCTTTAAGCGTTACGCAAATTTTAAATATGTATTTTTCTGTATCCACCTCATCAGAAGGATAGAAACCTGACAATATAATACCCGGCCTTACCATATCAAAATAATACTCAGGCATTTCAATTATAGTAGCGCTATTTGCAATGTGTTTAATTGGAATCTCTACATTTCTCTCTTCCAGCATCTCCATAAATTTAATAAATCTGTCTGCCTGCATGTGCGCAGTTGTTTTGTCCCTTTCATCAGCCTTAGCTTGATGTGAAAAGGCACCTTCGATTTTAATATTTTCCATTTTGGCAATATCTGCAATCTTATCTGCATTATCCACCGTAGGTAAAAAACCTAATCTGTTCATGCCTGTTTCGACTTTTATGTGGATTTTTGCCTTCTTGTTTAATTTCTTTGCTGCTTCATTTAGTCTTACAGCATGGTCATAATTATAAATGGTCAATGTGATATCATTCTCTATTGCATCTTCATAAAATTCTTCTGATGTAAAACCAAGTACAAGGATGTCTTTATTTTTTATTTCTTCTCTCAGTTCAAAAGCTTCACCGATTACCGCTACCGCAAACATATCTACACCATTTTCAAGATACATTTTAGATAGTTCCATGGAACCCATTCCATAGCTGTCTGCTTTAACAACCGCACATATCTTTCTGTCAGGTCCTACCGCTCTTCTTACTTCCAAAAAATTATGAATAGCTTTTTCCCTGTTCACTTCAACCCATGCAGGTCTTAGTTTTTCGTTCATTTATTAGAACCTCCTTTAGTGGTATGGAGACACAGCTCAAAGTAAGCTTAGAGGAATGTCCCCAACTTTTATTACTGATTAAATTATAGCAAA
>JAAYPY010000124.1 GCA_012519555.1 Tissierellia bacterium
ATATGGCAGGTTCACCTTTAAATGCTTTTTGAACATATTCTCTATCTCCTAAATTTATAACAATTCCACTATAATCATATGTTGTGCCATCAGGATAAACGATTGCCATAGAAAGAAAATCTGACTTCTCAACTTCTTTAATTAATATCGGTTGTTGGATCGTCCAATCCATTTCAAAAAGACCTTCCTGCGCCGCTGCCAATTCCGCCATCCTTATTTGGTTTTCAACACGGCTTTCCACCAATTTTCTGCCCTCTTCAACTAACAGCCCTAATGTTTCTTCTGCATCAGAGACAATAGTATTGCTAACGGTTTTGACAACTATAATGCCAAGAGTTGAAGCTATTACTATTATTAGTACAGAAAAATACAGAATTAGCTTTGTTTTAATACTTTTCATGAATATATCCTCCTAGATTCATCAGATAGATTAGACGGTTTTTTACATATTTCTATGTAGTGTTTTACGTTTTTTTATATGTATAATACTTTTCGGCTAAAACAAAATAAATTACACTATAATATATAAAAATGTTATTAAAAAATTGTTGGAGTGTATAAATAACACTCCAACATTATTAATTCATATTTTAAACCCTTTATCATTTGTTACATTACTATCTGCATACAGGTGTTACTCGTCCTTCCTTGTATTTACATTTATCTCTAAAAACTCACACCAACCATTCTCATTAAATCTTCTCATCGACTTGTTATAAAAATCTTCAAAACAAAGGCTAAAAGGTCTTTGTAATCAGATATAATAATAGGAATCCCTAAAGCTGCTGCATAACCGGCGCATTCACTTTCACCGGGTCCGATATACTTTTTCTTTTCTTTCATAATTACTTAATTGGCATAAATTTAGCTGTACAAGTCTTTTCAACATCGCCTTGTAGCTTACCTTAAAGAAATTGTTCATTTTTATTACATGTTTTTCTATTACACTATCTGGTTTAACGTTAATAATTTTATAAAAAACTTCTTTTACATAGTCCTCCGGCATTAAGAACTGTGCATCTTTCTCGTTTTTATTGCTTATTTTTTGTACATGGGAATTTTGTAAACTCATTATCTAAGTGAAGTATTATGGTCTTAATGGACTAAACTGTATTAAGACATCGTGGCTATCCCCTTTTTATATAATCCTTTTCTATTTCCTCTTTCCAACTCTTATCTAGCTTCTTACCCTTTCTGAAGCAGCTTACAACCTCACTGACAGCTTTGTAATTCAATTGTGTTCCTTCACTGTCGCTTACAAAGTTAACTGCCATGTCCGCACTGATGCCAAAAGAGCCTGCAGTCATAATTGCATCGATATTAGCGCCAAGAAATATAAAATCCCAAGCATATTTAGATTTTTGATGCTCAACCATCTTTTTAACCTTTTCAAAGGAAAACTCCCTGCTTGAATTTTCCATGCCGTCAGTTATTATGACAAACAATACCTTTCCCGGTCTTTCTTCTTCCTTTGTATCAGACAAGACTTTGCCAATATTATTGATTGTATTTCCGATTGCATCAAGCAAGGCGGTAGAACCTCGTACATAATACTCCTTTTCTGTTATTGAGTTAACGCCTTTTATATCATGTCTGTCATGAAGTAATTCGTATTTGTCATCAAATAATACAGTAGTGACAAAAGCCTCTCCATCTTCCTTTTTCTGCTTTTCAAGCATAGAATTAAATCCGCCGATTGTGTCCCTTTCTAACCCCGACATAGAGCCGCTTCTGTCCAATATAAATACTAATTCCGTTAAATTTTCTTTCATTTCGATACCTCCAATAATTTATTGATTGAAGGATATCACCATTATGAATATAATTGGTCGCTTTTAATGCGACATTATACTCCTAACAAATTTTCTTCAAAAGCAAACAAGGCCTCATTTATTTCAAAAATATTATAAATACCCCGCTCTATGAAGTATTCTACTATTATGTCAAATTTGCTGCTGCGGGAAAGAGCATAACCGGCTCTTCCAAGCAAGTCCTTCGTTTGGTCTAAATTTAATTCCAAAGCAATACAAAGAGCAAGAGCTGTTGCTTTTCTTGGCCTGTAAAACTTATCTATCCTTATTTTAGAGAAAAGTTTCCTGTCGATATTAGCTTTTTTATAGGTTTCCACATCTGTCATTTCTTTTTCGTCTATTAATCTTAACAGCATTTCAGAAAAGGTTTCGTCTAACTGAGATACAATATCTTCTAAGCTTTTATCCTTTGAAGCCTTGCTCATTTTCGGCGCGGACACCGAATAGTATATGTCAGCTTCTTCATTTAAAAGTCTGAATTCTCTGCTTTCAGTTTTTTCGTCAACATATTTATCATCAATATATTTTTCAATCGAAGTATATAGCTTTTCACTTATTTCAACTGCAGCTTTATCAAAAACAATCAAATAAACCATCATTTCATTTTCCAATAAAAAATCCTGTATTGCAGTTACAGCCACCTTAAATGCTTCTCCTTTAGGATAACCGTAAATTCCCGAGGATATCAAAGGAAATGCTATGGATTCTAATTCGTATTCCTTAGCTAAATTAAGGGATTTTATATAACAGCTTCTTAACAGTTTTTCTTCATCATTCTTTCCGCCATGCCATACAGGTCCCACGGTATGTATAATATGCCTTGCTGGAAGCTTGTACCCTTTTGTAATGACCGCATTACCTGTTTCACATCCTCCGATTGAGTCACATTCCGCTTGAAGCTCCTTAGCCCCTGCCGCCTTAAAAATAGCCCCGCAAACACCACCGCCCATTTTAAGAGCTGAATTTGCAGCATTAACAATTACATCCACATCCATTTTTGTTATGTCATTTCTTATTATCTGTAAGGGCATTGTCTCACCTTCCTTCTAACTTCTTAACTACTATTATATGCCAATATATAGGCAAGAGCAATGCAATGTTTTGTAACCAAGGATACTTCACATAGAGCCTTCAATCACCTTTATTTTTTCCATATATATTTTCAGCGCCGGTTTCACTTGTAAAAAATGTGGCAATAAAGCTTGCCGCAACTAATATTATTAAAACAAGAAATGCTTTTTTGTATCCTGCATCAGGCATATTTTTATTTATGTCAAGGATACGACCCATTATTACAGGAATAACAGCCGCTCCAAAAAATCCGATACAGTTTACCACTCCGGTAGCAATGCCCGAAAATCTTCTGTCATTCACTTCATTTCCTAATGTCCAGCACATAGTAAAAGCTGTCATAACAAATCCAAATATAAATAAAAACAAATAAATGAAGCTTAGAGGCATTGTAGTAAAAATTAGAATTATCCATAATATTAAAGTCAGGGCACTTGAAATAATCAATATGGTTTTCCTGTTTTTTAAGAGGTCGGAAATATAGCCAAGAACAATACCGCCTGCTGCTGAACCTGCAACAGCTGATATAACATAGTTGGCAGCTTGGGTTTTAGAAATATTGTATGTGTGCATAAGGAATGAAACTCCAAATGTTCCTAAAAGCACAACATATCCTGTATATAAACCTATATATGCAAAAGATATAATCCATGTTTTTGGATTAGACAAGACTGATTTCAATGCTTGCATAGTACTTATTTTTGAGCTGTTTACAGGTCTCTTTTCCAGCTCATCCATACTTGGCAGCCCCATATCCCTTGGATCATTTTTAACAAATAATGCAGTTAAAACCGAGAATAATATCATGGCAAATCCCATAAAAACAAATGTTTTTCTCCAACCAAAACGGTTGGCAGCATAAACAAGCGGGGTTTGTGCCAATACTGCTCCAACATTTGCTGCCAGTCCGGCAAAACCAATCATCAATCCGAAATTTTTTGAATAAAACCAGCGTGATTGAATCTTTATTAAACAAATAAATACAACTGATACTCCAATGCCAACAAGAAACCTGCCCATATATGCAATATTAATAACTGGCGCAAGTCCAAAAATTACTGAGCCTGCTGCTGCTAACAAGGAAAAAATCGTAACTGTTATTTTAGGTCCAAACTTATCAGCAAGTATTCCTGATGGTATCTGCATTATGAAGTATGCATAAAAGTACATGGAACCGATATTGGCAAACTGTGCTGCTCCAATTGAAAAATCTTCCTCCAATTCATTTCTGACAACCCCTGTGCCCATCCGGTGAAATGTTACAAATACATACAATAAGGCTAATATTGTCCACACGACCCATCTGTAACTTTCAACTTTTTTAATCTTATCCTTATCATTCATTAGCTATCTCTCCATTAGCAAAATTATTTTTAAATAAATTTATTTTAACCATCTATTATGTTATAATTCACACAAATACACTTCTAACTTGTATCACTTTTGCTGTTAAGTATAATATTATTCCTTAGTGCAAATGATAATGTTAAATTATATGTCAAAAGTCGATAATGTTAGCTTGAATATAAGAGTGAAATTACAGGGAGGTAATATATTGGAAAAATCCACAGTAATAGACAAGGTAAAGGATATAAAGAATATTATTGATGATTTAAGCATTAAGGTTTGGGAAAATCCTGAAATAGCAGGAGAAGAAAGATATGCTTCATCTTTGTTTAAAGACATTTTAAAAAATAATGGTTTTATAATCAAGGAAGTCAACAATATGGAATATGCATTTATTGCTGAATTTGGCAGTGGCCATCCTGTAATTGCTGTTTTAGGCGAATATGATGCATTAGCAGGAATGTCACAAAAATTAGAGGCTGTTCATAATCCCCTTGTGCCTAGCGGAAACGGTCATGGATGCGGACACAATTTGCTTGGAAGTGCAGCCTTAGGTTCTGTGCTTGCAATCAAAAAATATATGGAAGAGGCTGATAAAAAAGGAACCATAAGATTTTACGGCTGCCCGGAAGAAGAAACCTTAATCGGAAAAGTAAAAATGATAAAGGAAGGTGCCTTTGAAGGGTGTGATTTGGCCCTAAGCTGGCATCCCATGAACGCCAATGCTGCTGTTTATAAAGCCTATCTTTCAAATAATTCCATCAAATTTAATTTTACGGGCAAATCTGCACATGCAGGTGCTTCTCCCCATTTAGGAAGAAGCGCATTGGATGCTGTAGAGCTTATGAATGTTGGAGCAAACTATTTAAGGGAACATGTAATTGACAAGGCAAGAATTCATTATACCATCACAAAAGCAGGAGGTCCTCCCAACATAGTTCCAAAAGAAGCGGAGTCTTGGTATTTTGTAAGAGCACCTCACAGAAAAGATGTGGAAGAAATCACGCAAAGATTGTATAAGGTGGCTGACGGTGCAGCAATGATGACTGAAACATCCGTTGAAAAAAAATTGATAAGCGGCTGCTATGAATTATTGCCCAATGATACTTTATTTGAATTAACACATAAAAATATGGAAGAAATCAGCGGCCCCGAATATTCAGAAAAGGATCTGCAGTTTGCATTAGACTTGCAAAAAAGTATAAACGCTTCCCAAATCTTAGCTGACATGGAATTGTACGGACAGCATGGCAAGGAACTTGAAGCTCCCCTGCACCAAGGCCTTGTTGATAAAAACATAGGTAAGAATGTTAATATAACCGGCTCTTCTGACAGCGGAGATGTAAGCTGGATAATGCCCATGAATTGCTTTTTAACAGCATGCTTTCCATGGGGAGTAACTCCCCATTCATGGCAGGCAACTGCCTCAGCCGGTTCCGGGATAGGTCTTGCCGGCATGCTTTATGCGACAAAAATATTTACAGGCATTATGTATGACTTGTTAAATTATGAGGAATTAGTTAAAAAAGCAATAGCTGAATTTAAAGAAAGAACCAAGACAAACAAATATAGAAGTCCTTTAAGCTAAGACAGCCCTCCACTCATTTTCTTTAAATCCGACTAATACAATATCCCCGC
>JAAYPY010000125.1 GCA_012519555.1 Tissierellia bacterium
ACACAGGAGGAGTTGGCAGAAGCTCTAAAAAATATGGGCATTGACGTTACTCAAGCTACAATTTCAAGGGATATTAAAGAGCTTAGACTTGTTAAGGTAATGTCCAAGAGCGGTAAGTACAAGTATGCTACTATTAGTCAAAGTCAGGAAGGAATAACGGACAGATTGAATAAAATATTCGAAAATTCCGTAGTTTCAATTGACAATGCAATGAACATGATAATAATAAAAACGATTCCCGGAGCTGCTCAAATATGTGCATCAGCCATTGACTATATGGGGATTGAAGAAATTGTGGGAACATTAGCCGGGGATGACAATGTTTTTGTAGCTGTAAGAAGATTAGAAGATGTAGACAGTGTTTTGCAGGAATTTAAAAAGAGTATAAGATAATGGTGATAATATGCTGCTTAGTTTAAATATAAGGAATTTTGCAGTATTTGAGGATGCATCTGTTAGTTTTAAACCCGGATTTAATGTTTTTACGGGTGAAACAGGCTCGGGAAAGTCTGTATTAATCAATGCGATAGAGCTTATTTTAGGAGAAAGAGCCTCAAAGGATCTGATAAGAAAAGGTAAAAACTCAGCATTGATTGAAGGAATTTTTGAAATCGGTGACAATGACAAGGTGTACAATAGTTTAAAAAGTCTGAGCATAGAAATCGATAGTGATGACTTCTTAATAATATCAAGAGAGCTGTTACAAAACGGTAAGAGTATAAACAAAATTAACGGGAGAACAGTTCCTCTTAATACAATTAAAACAGTGGGCAGCTCCTTGATTGATATTTATGGTCAATTCGGTCATGAGAGCTTGTTTAAAAAAGAAAATCATATTAAACTGCTTGACAGTTTGATTCAAAAGGAATTATCTACCATATTTCAGTCTTATGATGAACTGTATGTAAAGTTTAACCGAATTCTAAGCGAAATAATTACACTAAAAGAAAAACTCTTAAATAAAGATAAAAAAATTGAGCAGCTTAAATATGAAATAAATGAAATTGATTCTGCACAGCTAAAAGAATTTGAAGAAGATGAGCTGTTAAAGAAAATCAAAAAACTTTCAAATGTGCAGGAAATTAAAAAGTCTCTATATGAAGCAATTTATATTCTTAACAATGACAATATAAACAATGTTTACACTATAATTAACAAAATTCAAAGCTATGACGAAAAACTTGGAGAATTTCTTTCAAGGCTTGATATTCAATTAGAAGAATTGAAACTATTAAGTTATGACTTAAGAGATTATTCAGATAATTTGGCTCTTGATGAAAAAGAGCTTGACAGTATTGAAAGCAGAATGTCTCTTATAAATCACTTAAAAAGAAAATACGGTTTTTCGATTGAAAGAATTAATGATTACAGAAATGCATCCTTTGAAGAATTAAATTTACTTTTAGAAGCTGATTCAAAATTAAAGACTTTAATTAGGGAAAAAGATGAGACATATAAATTATTGACAGAAAAAGCAGATCTTATATCAAAGAAAAGAAAAAATGCTGCAGAATATCTTGAAAAACATATTTTAGTTGAATTAAACGATTTGAATATGAAAAACATAGAATTCAAAGTCAAAATAGATAAGAAGAATATATCTAAAGACGGGGTGGACAATGTTGAATTTTTAATTTCAACAAATGTTGGAAGCGACTTAAGTTCTGTACAGAAAATAGTTTCCGGAGGAGAAGCGTCAAGAATTATGCTTGCCTTTAAAAAAATAAAAAGCGATGTTGGTCAAACCATGGTGTTTGATGAAATTGACATAGGAATAAGCGGCAAGACTGCACAGATGACAGGCGTAAAAATGAATTATATTGCCATGAATAATCAAGTTATCTGTGTCACACATTCGCCGCAAATAGCATCAATATCAAAGAATCATTTTTTAATCGAAAAAAAAGTTATTGGCGATAATACTATAAGTACCGTAAAAAAATTAGACAAAGAGAATAAAATACATGAAATTGCAAGATTATTGAGCGGTATGAAAATAACTGACAAATCAATAAACAATGCTGTCGAATTGATAGAAATTAACAGCAAAATAAGTGAATAGAAGACCTTTTATAGGGAAAAGTTAAGGATAAAACTAGAGGAGAGCAATATGAAAAGTTTCTTAAAAAGAGTTTTATTCTTTATTTTTTTTATTACGGTATTAATGACTGCCGTTTTTTTTGGTTTCAACTTAAAAACAAATCCATATAAATTCGCTAAATATGACCAGGTAATTGATACAGAAGGTAAATATGTAATTCCAGGCGGTCAGACTGTAGGTGTTGAATTAAAAACAGAAGGAGTATTGGTTGTGGGTTTGGCTGATATAGCCAATACTGACAACATTTCAACATCACCGGCAAAAATTGCTGGGATTCAAATAGGAGACAAAATATTGGAAATAGACTCCTTATATATGGGCAGCGCTGATGATATCTTAAAATATACTGAAAATATGGGAATTAAAGTTTATAGATTTAAAGTGGAAAGAGCAGGAAAAATATTAAATTTAACAATAATTCCTGTTAAAAGATACGAAAGCGAAGAAATCAAATTCGGATTTTGGGCAAGAGATGATATTGCGGGAATCGGTACAGTTACATTTGTAGACCCTAAAACCGGAACCTACAGTGCCATAGGACATGGCATTTCAGATTCGGAAACAGGCAATCTTATAGACATTGAATCAGGCACTATTTCAAAAGCAAATATTACAAACATTAAGCTTGGCAAAAAGGGTGAACCGGGAGAAATCATTGGATATATTTTAAAAGATGAGAAAAGCCTTGGAACAGTATTAAATAATACGGAATTCGGAATTTACGGGAAGATAAATGAGGACAGCATGGGGTATTTCAGCGGAGATTTAATGGAAATAGGAAAAAAGGAAGAGATTGTATTAGGTCCCGCATATATAATTTCATGCGTAAATAATGAAATAAAAAAATACAGTATAGAGATTTCAAAAATATTTTATCAGAACAAGCCTGATGAAAAAAGTTTTGTAATAAAGATAACAGATGAAGAATTGCTAAAAATGACTAACGGAATTATTCAGGGTATGAGCGGAAGCCCTATAATCCAAAACAATAAAATTGTGGGAGCGGTAACACATGTTTTTATGAATGATCCTTCAAAGGGGTATGGAATATATATAGAGTGGATTTTTGATGAAATATATTTGAGTGATTGGAATTAATTCATTTTTATATAATATATTATTTAAGCAAGAAATATATTTTAAGTTATCGACAAATTTTTAGTATAAACATGGAAAAAATATATATAATAGATATAAGTACTATTTTATTACAAAAAGCTGATTAATAATTTTTTTTTTCAAAAAAAAGGGTTTTTTGATTCTTTTGCGTATTGTATTAGTAAAGAGAAAGAAGAAGATGAATTGGAGGATTAAGATGCAAAAAAAAGTAAAAGTTGTCATAGCTGATGATAATAAGGAATTTAGGTTAATCCTTAAGGATTTTTTACTCAGCAAAAAAGTCTTTGAAGTTGTAGACATGGCAGAAGATGGGTTAAAAGCATTGGATTCTGTCGAAAAACATGAGCCTGACATTCTAATTTTAGACATAATAATGCCTCATTTGGATGGATTGGGTGTATTAGAAAGACTTCACAAAAAAGATTTGACAAAATTTCCCAAGGTAATAGTTTTATCTGCTGTAGGTCATGACAAGGTTACACAGAGGGCAATTAATATGGGCGTTGATTATTATATTGTTAAGCCTTTCAATTTTGAATCCTTTGCTGACAGATTGCTTCAAATAACGGAATTAGAAACTTCCAAGGTGCAGAATAAAAACAAGGAAATCGTTTATAACGAAAAAATGAACACAGAGCTTAGTTTGGAAGTTAAAATAACCGAAATTTTGCATGAGGTAGGCGTACCTGCTCATATAAAAGGATATCAGTATTTACGTACATCCATAACGGATGTGGTAAACAATGTTGAGTTGCTGGGTGCAATAACAAAGGAGCTTTATCCAATGATAGCAGTTAAATATTCGACTACTCCTAGCAGGGTTGAAAGAGCCATTCGTCATGCTATAGAGGTTGCATGGACAAGAGGAAAAATAGAAACCATCAACAATATTTTTGGTTATACCATACATAATAATAAGGGTAAACCTACCAATTCAGAGTTCATAGCAATGATTGCAGATAAGCTTCGTTTGGAACAAAAGGTTTCATAATTATGCTCCAATTATTACTAAATCAGATTAGAATGGAATGCCTCTGTTTAAATTGACTTGACAAAAACTTGTATTGTTATTAAAATAAGTCCAACAATTAATCTTGCAAACATTAAAATTGCATGGGTTTAATTATAGGAGGAAATATTGAATAAGGAAATAACAGTAAAAAGCGAAAAAATATTCGAAGGTAAAATAGTTAATTTACGGGTAGATACAGTTGAACTGCAAAATCAAAAATATGCAAAAAGAGAAATTGTAGATCATAAAGCTGCTGCTTGTATTTTAGCCGTTAATAATGATAAAATGCTTTTGGTCAGACAATACAGAAAAGCCATTGAAGAGCTAATATATGAATTGCCTGCGGGAATCCTTAATATTGCTGAGGAGCCCCAAGAAGGAGCATTAAGAGAATTAAAAGAAGAAACAGGATATAAGGCAGGTAAAATTAAATTAATTTATGAATTTTATACTTCTCCGGGTTTTACCAATGAAAAGGTATACTTGTTTGAAGCATCGGATCTGATCTTTGAAGGTACTAATTTAGATGAAGATGAATGTATTGAAACAATAGAAGTAAACGCGGAAGAAGCAAAGAAAATGATTGAAACAGGCAGAATATCTGACAGCAAAACACTGATAGGATTGCTCCATTGGCTGCATTCTTAAAATAATATACATAAAAAGAATAAACCTCTTGTACAAGCATATATTATATAAAGCTAAACAAGGGGTTTTTTTGTGGAACAGCAGGGGATCTATTTTAGTTGGGAGGTTGTATTATGAACAATACGATTAGAAAGCTGATACAATCTGAGAATAAGAAGATCTTAACAATATTATTAATCTTTATCGGAGCTCTGATTTTATCTGCATATATTTATTCATTAACGGGCAAGGGAACAATAGAGTCAATTAATTATGATAGTATAAGCAAAATGACTTTTATGCAAATTTTCTTTATGACATTAAAAAGGAATATCATTTATTTCTTGGCAGTTATTTTTCTAACTTATTTAGGGCAGGGCAAATTAACTAAAATTTTGTTTGGTTTTATATCCGTATATTATGGATTATCCGTTATTTATATTATCAGAACCGTAGGATTAGAATTTAAATATTTTATGCTTACATTTACGGATTATCTTATATTTTTTCCAATCTTACTTTATTTTACATTTATTTCTACTTCAATATCAAAATATACAAAAAAAGCAAAAAATATCGAGACTATTTCACATAAATTTGATATAATTATATCCGGGTATATTCAGATTTCTATATTTTATTTACTTATTGTTACAGCCTATTCTTTTTTTTACAGCGTTTATGTATTAATATTAAGCAGATTGATGGTGAGATAATGGATATGATGATTTATAAAAAATATCTAACTAAAAGAAACTTAAGCGAAAATACAATCAGCTCATATATTTATGATGTTGAAAACTTTAGAGCATACCTTCGTGCTGAATATGACCTTGAAATATATAAAACAAAAAAGGCACATATTTTGACATATCTTGTAGCCATGCAGAAAAACGGAAAAAGCTCATCAACTATATCACGGACTATATCAGCGTTAAAAAATTTCTTTTCTTATTTAAAAAATGAAAAGTTGATTGTGGACAACCCTGCTGTCAGCATTCACAGTCCAAAACAAATAAAAAAGAAACCATCCATTCTTACTGAAGAAGAGATAGCTGAGCTGATGCTTTTGCCAGACAAAAATACATTTAAAGGAATAAGAGATTTAGCAATATTAGAGTTGATGTATTCTTCGGGAATAAATGTTTCCGAACTTATAAATATTAAAATATCTCAAACAAATTTAAGTGCTGGCATAATCTCTATTGCAGGAGATAAAGAAAGAATAATTCCTCTAAGTAAGTATGCAAGCAATGCAATTGACATCTATTTAAACAATTTTAGAAATATTAAATTTGCAAAAGACAATGAATACCTCTTTATCAATATTTCAGGCGAGCCAATATCAAGGCAGGGGATATGGAAAATCCTTAAATCCTATAAGAAAAAAATGAATTTGAAGAAGGAATTATCTCCTCAGATATTAAGAAATTCATTTGCGGTACATATGTTGTCTCATGGTGCTGACCTTGGAACACTACAGGAGTTAATGGGACTCAGCAGCATAGGAGCTGCACAAAATTATTTAAACAATGTAGAATTTAAATCATTAGAAGTATTTAAAAAGACATTTCCGAGAGTATAAAGGTATGACCTAACCCCATTTTTCAGAGTCTTTTTGGTGTTTGAAACAGAGTAATTATTGGTATAATAATATATGAAGAGCAGGGGGATATCATTATCCCTCAATTTAATATGCTAAAGGAGCGACAAATGATAAATAGAATAATATTGATAGTATTAGACAGCGTTGGTGTAGGAGAACTCCCTGATGCAGCCCTTTATGGCGATGAAGGCAGCAATACATTAAAAAATATTTATAAACAAGCATATAATTTTTCACTGCCAAACTTAGAAGAATTAGGAATTTTAAATATTAACGGATTTGAAGACCTCAAAAGCCCAGAATCATTTTTGGGTTCTGTTGCCAAATGCAATGAAAAGTCAAAGGGCAAGGATACTACAACCGGACACTGGGAAATCAGCGGACTGATTTTAGATAAACCATTTCCTACATATCCTTACGGATTCCCGGATGAGCTGATTTCAGAATTCGAAAAAAAAGCAGGAAGAAAAGTCTTAGGTAACTATGCTGCTTCCGGTACTGAAATAATTAAGGAATTAGGCAAGAAGCATATAGAAACAGGAGAATTAATAGTTTATACATCTGCCGACAGCGTATTTCAAATAGCTGCTCATGAAGAAGTGGTTCCTTTGAATGAGCTCTATGATATTTGCAGGATTGCAAGAGCAATGCTGCAAGGCGAACATGGTGTAGGTAGAGTTATTGCAAGGCCTTTCACAGGTGAAGCCGGTAATTTTACAAGAACAAGCAACAGGAAAGATTTCTCATTGGAGCCTTACAAAGATACTATGCTGGATTTTATAAAAAACAGCGGCAGGGAAGTTTTTGCTATTGGGAAAATAGAAGATATATTTGTTAACAAAGGTATGACAAAATCAAATCATACCGGAAATAATGATGAAGGAATCGAAGCAACTATCCAAGCCATAAAAGAAAACTCTGACGGTTTGATTTTTACAAACCTTGTGGATTTTGATATGGTTTACGGTCATAGAAACAATATCCAAGGATATGCTGATGCCCTTATGAATTTTGATAAGAAGCTTCCTGAGATAATAAGCAGTCTTAAAGAAGATGATGTCTTGATTATAACAGCAGACCATGGTTGTGATCCTACAAGACCAGGTACAGACCATTCGAGGGAATACATTCCTTTAATCTTCTATGGAAAAACTATTAAAGCAAACAATAATCTTGGCATTCTTGACACTTTTGCATCCATTGGAAAGACAGTATTGGATTTTTTTAATATTGAAAACGACCTTGAAGGAAAAAGTGTAAAGAATCAAATAATATGAACCGGGGAATAGAGAAAATAACAGTTTTTTCGACAACTGCGTTTTAATGTATGAATCAACAAAATATGGTTATTCTACATAAAAAGGAGGTATTTTTATGAAGAAAATTTTAACCATATTTTTTGTGTTTATTTTATTAAATATGATGGTTCTTCCAGCTTATGGAATCGAACCGGAGGATTTGCAATCCCGATCTGCAATCTTAATAAATGCAGATGATGGCAGGGTTTTGTTTGAAAAAAACGCTAATGATAAAATGCAGCCAGCCAGCATTACAAAAATAATGCTCATGGTTTTGATTTCGGAAAGAATGCAAGATGGTCAAATAACATTGGACCAAGAAATGACTATATCGGAGAATGCTGCAGGTATGGGAGGAAGCCAAATATATTTGGAAGCATATGAAGTTCAAACTGTAGAAAACATGCTTAAAGCCATATCAATGCGCTCAGCCAATGATGCATCGGTTGCCATGGCTGAATTTATGTACGGCTCAGAAGAAAGCTGTGTAAAAGCAATGAACGAAAGAGCCAAGGAATTAGGTATGAATGACACCACTTTCACAAATGTTACAGGTCTGCCGGACCCGGAGCATCTTACTACTGCAAATGATATAGCCATAATGACCCGAGAACTGATAAAATATGATTATATGAATGAATACATGCTTACATGGATGGATTCCGTTTATGTAGGTAAAGAAAAGGATTCAGAGCAGGTATTGGTAAACACAAACAGGCTGATAAACAATTACGACGGGCTTTTGGCAGGCAAGACAGGTTATACAAGCGAAGCGAAATATTGTTTATCGGCAGCAGCAAAAAGAAATGACACTAGATTAATTGCTGTCGTCCTTGGATGCGACAACACAAAAATTCGTTTTAATGAGGTTTCAAAACTGTTGAACGAAGGGTTTGCCAATTATAAAAATATTATTTTCCATAAAAAAGGAGAGGTAATTACTAGAACACCTGTATATTGCGGAAAAGAGGAGACAATTAACATAGTTTCAAAAGAAAACATCAACTATTTTACAGAAAGTAATTGCAAGGTTGAAGATTTTAATTTAGAATATGTAATAGATGAAAATCTTAAAGCTCCTTTAACCATTGATACAAAAATAGGAAGAGCAATACTTTCTAAGGATGGTCAAGTTTTAGGAGAATTTGCATTATATCCGCAATCAAATATTGAAAAAGTAAATTTACTTAAATTTTATATAAAAAATGTTTTAAAAACTACCATAAGATAAGGAAGACTTGAGAATGGATTATTCCGTAAATATAAACGTGTTTCAGGGACCTTTTGAATTGTTATATCATCTTATTGAGAAAAAAGAAATTGATATTTATGATATACCTATATCTGAAATAACAGATCAATATTTAGGGTACCTGGAAGAAATGATGCAATTCAATATGAATGTGGCAAGTGAATTTATATTTATGGCAGCGACCCTCATTGAAATAAAATCACAAATGCTTTTGCCCCAAAAAGAAAAAGAAGAAGACCCGAGACAGGATTTAGTAACTCAATTATTGGAATACAAAATATTTAAAGATGTATCTGAAGAATTGAAAAAATATGAGGATGAGAGCAGTTTCTATATTTCCAAGCCCAGAGAAGAAATAGCCTTAACTTCAGACACCAAGACAGAGCAGCTTTTTTTAAATGAAATTAATGTATATGAGCTCTACAATATATACATGTCATTGATAAGAAAACAAAATTTTAAAATTGTACCGGAAGAAAAGTTCAAATTATACAGAGAAAATTATCGTGTTAAGGACCTCATGGAAGAGCTGACAAAAAAAGTAAGGAAATTTCGGCAGGTTTCATTATTCAATACTTTCAAAGAAAAGAAAAGTATATCAAAAGAATATGTCATAACTTTGTTTTTAGCTGTATTAGAACTATCAAACAACAGGGGAATGAAAATATACCAGGATAATGTACATGGAGATATAATTATTACATCACAGGAGAGAAAATGAATATAAAAAGTGTTTTGGAAAGCTTGATGTTTGCTTGGGGAGAGCCCCTAAGCATCAATGAAATGTCAAAAATTTTAGAAATTCCTGCTAACAGATTAACGGCACTTTTAGATGAAATGATGGCTGAATTCCATGATAATGAAAACAGGGGTCTTCTAATACAAAAGTTTGGGAATTCCTATCAGCTGACTACCAAGAAGGAAAACTATGAATATATTCAGAGTCTTTTAGAAAGTACCGTAAATAAAAGCTTGTCTACCGCGGCGATGGAAACACTGTCAATAATTGCATATAAACAGCCGGTTACAAAGGTGGAAATAGAGAGAATACGTGGAGTTAAATGCTCACAAGTAGTAAAGGGACTTCTTGACAAGGGGCTGATTAAAGAAGTAGGAAGGCTTGATAAGCCCGGAAGGCCTGTGATTTTTTCAACAACAGATGAATTTTTAAGACATTTCGGTTTAAGCTCCATCAATGAGTTACCCTCAATCGAAAGTGAGAAAGATGACAATGAGACGGAGTCGCTGTCTATAGATGCATAATATGTGTAATAAGGTCAGGGGTTTCTGTCACAAAATGTGAGGGCGGCTTAGTGTCGCCCCATAAACATAAGGGTGAATAGGATTATATATCCAAGGAGTAATGTTATAATATGAAAATATTGATAGTTCTTACGGGGGGACTGTTTTTTTTATATATGAATTTCAAGTGCATGATTAAAATAAATATTACTTTTTCTTTTCTCTGTGTTTATTTTTATATAATTATTTTTCGAAAAAAACATAAATATGAAAGAAAAATAAATTATTATGCTGTCAAAAAAGCAATTGACAAGTATAAAGCTCCGGAAGTAAGAAGTAAAACTAAAAATAATCTAAAATATCTAAAACATATAAAACAGCTATATAATATATTTTATATAAAAGATATTTTTTTCTATCCTGAATGCATATTGGGAAAACAATCCTTAGCTCTTGAATTTGTGGTAGTAAACAGAATGTTTAAAAAATCACTGCTCAACGGATAATCATGTTATAAATTTCTTTTATAAGGGCATAATTATATTAATTTCCAAAAAGAAAGGGGATAAGATGAGCAGGGACATAGAAAGCATAATAAAAACTACTTTAGAAAATATTAATAATTTAACGGAAAATGAAAAACTTATAAGCAGCAAAATATCATATGACAATACAAATTACTTGGCAATATCAAAGCTTAATATGAACTTTATTATAGGAGGCAGCGATATAGACAAAAAATTCCGTACTCTTGATTTGAAACCCTTTGCGGGAGCAGCATATGTTAATCTGCAATTAAATCCGCAAATTCTTATTTATGAAACACCGGATAATGATGTCAGGACCATTAATATTAACAATGAAACAACAACAGGAGATCTAACTTCATCCATAATGAGCATCATGTCATTCATAAAAGAAGTAAGGGAGAAAAAGGATTGTGATATTTAATAGAATAATTTCTTTATTAATAATAATATTAATATTTGCGTGTCAGTTTACACAAATCGAAGCAATGCCGGGAGTCTCGGCACAAGCATACATAGTTATAGATGCAAAATCAGGAAGAATTATAAAATCTCATAATGCAAACACAAAGCTGCCTATTGCAAGCACAACCAAAATAATGACTGTAATTCTTGCAATTGAAACAATCGAAAACCTAAACCAAAAAATAGAGGTGCCGCCTGAATGCTCCGGCATAGAGGGCTCAAGCATATATTTAAAACCTAAGCAAAAAGTTTCTGTAATTGATTTGTTATACGGAACCATGCTTCGCTCGGGAAATGACGCAGCAGCAACATTAGCAAAATTTGCCGGCAGAAATGATCCTGAAGGCTTCATATCAATGATGAATGAAAAGGCCAAAGAATTAGGTGCAAGAAACACAAATTTTGAAAATGCCAGCGGTCTTCATAATGATAATCATTATTCAACAGCTTACGACCTTGCGCTTATAAGTGCATACGCAATGAAAAATGAAATATTCAGAAAAATTGCCGCGACTGAAAAATATAAAACTGAAAGTATGAACAATGTCTTTTACAATAAAAACAAAGTTGTATATCAATATAAATATGGTACGGGAATCAAAATAGGATATACAAAGGCAGCCGGCAGATGCTTAGTTGCGTCAGCAGAGAAGGACGGTACTGAAATTATAGCAGTTCTTCTCAATGACAACAGTTGGTTTAATGACAGTTATCAAATTTTTGACTGGGCATTTGAAAACTATAAGACCTACAGTATAGTTGAAAAGGGGCAGTTTGTAAAATATACTCCGGAAAAAAATCCCGTCTTTATCGATGACAGTTTTAGATGTGCATTGACTGATAAAGAAATACAACAAATTCGTTTTGAAGCAATAATTGAACCGGAACATATGTCAAGTGATTCTGAAACCAAAATATGCGGTAGTTACAACATATTTCTGGGAAAGAACAGACTTCATACAGGAACACTAATAATGAAATAAAACTCGCTTTGCGGGTTTTATTTTTGCTATCACTCAGGGTGATATTAAGGGGTTTATTAATTTACAAATCTATATGTTTATACTATAATTATAAGGAGGTGAAGATTTCCTATGGCTGAAGAAAGACTGCAAAAGTATATTGCACGGTGCGGAATAGCTTCAAGAAGAAAAGCTGAAGAAATGATTTTGCAAGGAAAGGTAAAAGTTAACGGAAGAATTGTAAGAGAGCTTGGAAGCAAGATTATTCCCGGAAAAGATGTGGTAACCGTAAACAATAAAAGAATATATGAAAAAGAAAAATATATTTATATAAAGCTATATAAGCCTGAAGGATATGTAACCACTGTCAAGGATCAGTTTAATCGCAAGACAGTTATTGATTTAATCAGTATTAAAGAAAGAATTTATCCCGTAGGCAGGTTAGATTACGATACTTCAGGATTATTGCTGTTAACAGATGACGGAGACCTTGCAAACAAATTAATGCACCCTAAATACCGCATATATAAAACTTATAATGCAGAAATTAAAGGCAGTTTAAGCAATGATTCCATAAATTTATTAAGAACCGGCCTATTAATTGATGGTTATAAAACTGCTCCTGCCAAGGTAAAACTTTTAAAGCAATCCCAAAATAATTCTTATGTAGAAATAAGCATACATGAGGGTAAAAACAGACAGGTAAGAAAAATGTTCGAAGCAGTTGGTCATAAAGTCGTTAAATTAAAAAGAATATCCTTTGGAAATATTGTCTTAGGTAATATGAAACCGGGAGAATGGAAATATTTAACTGATGAGGAAGTAAGATTTATAAAGGAGTAACAATGTATAAGAAGTACGGTCAAATTGCAGAAATGGTACATTTTCTCATAAAGGGAAGCTATGAAGGAAAGGATAATTTGAATTTCCTTGACTTAACATGCGGAAATGGATTCGATACATTATTTTTAAGCAATTTAGCAGGAGCAAAAGGCAAGGTGACAGCTTTAGACATACAGGTTGCGGCAGTGGAGAGGACTATAAAACTGCTTAAAGAAAACAGTGAATTTAATAATTACACTATAATAAAGGACAGTCATGAATTTGTTGAAAAGTATATAACAGAAAAAATCGATGCTGCAGTATATAACTTAGGATATCTCCCCAAGTCCAACAAAGAAATTATTACAAAACCGGAATCAACAATCTCCTCCATAAATTCACTATTACCATACTTAAAGGATTCAGGCAGAATCTATATTACTTCATATATAACTCACGATAAGGGATATGAAATTAATAAATTATCCGACTATTTAACCGGCTTAAACAAAAAAGAATACAATGTAATTCTTATAGATGTTCTAAATAAAGATAATACACCTCCTAAATTGTTTATTATTGAAAAAAACAATAATACTCTTATGACGCAACCCTATCCCTTATAACCCATGTCATATGATACTGAATGTGAGCATCTTGCATATTTTTATTTTATCTTTCATTTATGCATATTAAATACGTTTTCCCTCAAAAAACTTGCATAGATTGAAATAAAACTTGCAAATTATATTATTAATTGATATATTTCTTGCAAAATTCTCCAAATATGATATAATGAATACAATCAATGAAGCAAAGACTTCATCTTTGCATTTATGTATTCATTGTATCGGTGTGAAGCAAGCCGATTTTGGCAAGTAAATGGAGGATTTAGATGGCTGATGAAAAGCTTCTCTTACAAAATATACCATGGTGCAAGGGATGTGGTGTATGCGTTGGTTTTTGTCCTACAAAAGTTCTAAAAATAAAAAATGGCAAATGTGTTATTGCAAATAGTGATAAATGTATATTTTGCGGTCAGTGCGAACTGAGATGTCCGGACAATGCTATTTATATCGGAGGTAAGAAATGAATGACAAAGGATATGCATTAGTTCAGGGAAATGAAGCATGTGTTGAAGGAGCATTAGCTGCCGGTATGAGATTCTTTGCCGGTTACCCTATAACACCTTCTACGGAAATAGCCGAGATTTCTTCACAAAAGCTGCCAAAGCTTGGAGGAAAATTTATACAGATGGAAGATGAGCTTGCAAGCATGGCCGCCATAATAGGAGCATCACTTGCAGGGATAAAATCAATGACTGCAACTAGCGGACCCGGATTTTCCTTAATGCAGGAAAATATCGGATATGCAGCTATTACAGAAGTACCATGTGTAATTGTAAACGTACAAAGAGGAGGACCCAGTACAGGGCTTCCAACATCTCCTGCCCAAGGTGATGTAATGCAGGCAAAGTGGGGAACACATGGAGATCATCCGGCTATAGCCTTGACACCTAATTCTGTTCAAGAAACTTTTGAATATACTGTCAAAGCATTTAACTTGGCTGAAAAATACAGAACTCCCGTTATTCTCCTGATGGATGAAATAGTAGGTCATATGAGAGAAAAAATGGCTTTTAAAAACATTTCTGAAATAGAAATAATAAACAGGAAAAAGCCGGCATGTAAGCCTGAAGATTATGTTGCTTATAAACCTGATAAAGATATGATACCTCCGATGGCATCATTCGGTGAAGGATACAGATACCATGTAACGGGGTTAACTCATGATGAAACAGGTTTTCCCACAAACAGCAATGAGGTATCTGAAAAATTAATTAAAAGAATAGTTGATAAAGTAGAAAAGAACATTGATGATTTTTCATATTTTGAAGAATATAAATTAGAAGATGCTGAAATTGTCATAATTGCATACGGAGGAGTATCGAGATCAGCTAAAAGTGCCGTAGATGAACTTAGAAAACAGAATATTAAAGCCGGTTTATTCAGACCAATTACTATTTGGCCATTATTGGAAAAACAAATAAACAAGGTTTCTTTACATGCAAAGGAAATATATGTGGCGGAAATGAATTTGGGACAGTATTCATTGGAAGTAGAGAGGGCTGCATGTAAAAATTGCAGAGTAAAAAAAATTAACAAAGTAAATGGCGAATTAATCACTCCTGAAGAAATCATAGAAGCGATAGGAGGCAACTATGAACTGTAGCGAAATAACAAATCAGTATTACAGAGTAAACAGGCTTCCCCATATATGGTGCGCCGGATGCGGACATGGAACTTTAACAAATACTGTTGTAAGAGCTATAGATAAGTTGAAATTAAACAAAGATGAAGTAGTTATAGTTTCAGGTATAGGCTGTTCATCAAGGGCTCCCGGTTATTTGGATTTCAACACCTTGCATACAACACACGGACGTGCATTGGCTTTTGCAACAGGCATTAAACTTGCTAATCCAAAGCTTCATGTTATTGTAATCATGGGGGACGGCGACAGCTCTGCTATTGGAGGCAATCACCTTATTCATGCCGCAAGAAGAAATATAGATATAACAACAATTGTTTTTAATAATAATATTTATGGGATGACGGGAGGACAATTTTCGCCTACTACTCCATATGGTGATTTAGCAACCACTGCTGCTTATGGTAATATTGACAAACCTTTTGATCTTTGCAGTTTAGCTCAGGGAGCAGGAGCTACATATGTAGGAAGGGCAACTGCTTATCATGCACTCCTAATGCAAAAATTAATAGAGAAGGGAATTCAAAACAAGGGTTTTTCATTTATAGAAGGTTTAAGCCTGTGTCCCACATATTACGGAAGAAAAAACAAAAAGGGCAATCCTTTTAAAATGCATTCATTTTTCAAAGAATACTGCATTGATAAAAAGTTAGTTGATAAAGACCCGGAAAAGGGTATTAATAAAATCTTAATTGGAGAATTTTACAACAATCCTCAACCTGAATATATAGAAAGCTATCAAGTAATCATAGATATGCTTCAAGGATAGGGGGAGAAAAATGAAAAAGTATGAGATTAGATTAAGCGGTTCAGGAGGCCAAGGAGTTATATTAGCATCCATAATATTGGCAGATGCTGCAATAGAACAAGGTTTAAACGCAATACAGACCCAGTCATATGGTCCTGAAGCAAGAGGCGGTGCCAGTAAGGCTGAAGTAATAATAAGCAATAATGAAATTAACTATCCAAAAATAACAAAAGCAAATATACTTCTTTCGCTAACTCAAAAAGCATACGATAAGTATATTGCATCTTTAGACAAGGATGGGACACTAATAGTTGATGAAGGTATTGAATTATCAGGAAATGAGCCGATTAAAGTTTATAAACTTCCAATACTAAAAAATGCTCTGGATAAATTTGAAACGAATATGGTAGCTAACATAATTTCTATCGGTGCAATTTATGAACTGATAGGAGAAGATATACTTGATAAGGACATTATGTTACGCTCCATAAGCGGAAGAGTCCCTCCTCCTACCGTTCAAAAAAACATAGAGGCATTTGAAGAAGGAATAAAATTAATAAGAGGTTATTATGAGTAATGATTTAATAAGTATTATAAAAAATAACTTTCATAAATTCAGTAAAGGCCAAAAGCTTATAGCTCAATATATTATTGAACACTATGATAAGGCTGCATTCATGACTGCTGCCAAAATAGCAGAAAGAGTAGATGTAAGTGAATCTACCGTTGTTAGATTTGCTACAGCCTTAGGATATTCAGGTTTTCCGGAAATGCAGAAGGCTTTACAGATTTTAATTAAAAACAAACTTACTGCAGTTCAGAGGATAGGACTTCATGATGATGTTGTAAATGACAATGTAAAACTACATAAAAAAATATTAAAAAATGAAATGAATAATATGCGTTATTTGTTTGAGCATTTTGACATGGGAGCCTTAGACAAAGCAACGGAGCTTATTTTAAAAGCAAACAGAGTATATGTATTAGGGCTTAGAACATCATCAACCTTATCAAACTATTTAGGCTTTTACTTGGATGTTATCTTAAATAATGTTAAAGTATTAAACAACAGCGGTGTTAACTCCTTATATGAAGAAATTATAAGAGTTAATGAAAATGATTTGCTTATTGTTATAAGTTATCCCAGGTATTCAAAAACAACAATTGATGCTGCTAAATTTGTGAAGGAACGCAATGCAAAAATAGTTGCAATCACAGACACTGAAGAATCCCCCGTGTATTCATTGGCAGATGCTTCACTATTGGCAAAAAGTAACATTGTTTCATTCGTAGACTCATTAGTTGTTCCTATGGCAGTAATAAACAATTTGATAATTAACATAAGTTTAAGAGAAAAAGAAGAAATAGTCGAATACTATAATGTCTTGGAAAAACTTTGGGATAATAACAGTATATATCAGAACTTTTAAGATGCCCTAACCCTGTTTTTTCAAACTAAAGCGCAGAAAAAATTTTAGGGGACGAGGGTATTGTCAGTTGACAACACCCCCGTCCCCTTGTTGTAAAAATTTTTGTTGTTATATTTTACGATATGTACTATAATGTTTAAGTGTTGAAACATAATAGATGTCACGCATTTCATTATAACAGTTTAAGAACACAGAAAGGAAAATAAAATGATAATCGCAATAGACGGACCTTCAGGAGCCGGAAAAAGCACTGTTGCAAGACTATTAAGCAAAGAACTTGGATTTGAATACATCGATACAGGGGCTATGTATAGAGCTCTTGCATATAAAGCATATATTCAAGGTATTGAAATAAATGAAATTGAAATTGCAGAAATGCTTAAAACAACTAATATCAATTACTATGATAATCAGATTTATTTAGACGGAGAAAATGTTGAAAGCTTAATTAGAGAAGAAGCAATATCCTTAGCGGCATCAAAAATATCCGCCTTAAAAGTTGTCAGAGAAAAAATGGTTGAAATTCAAAGGAAAATTGCAGCAAATAAAAATGCGGTATTAGAAGGTCGGGATATTGGTACCATAGTATTTCCGGATGCAGACTACAAGTTTTTCATAACAGCATCAGTGGAAGAGAGAGCAAGAAGGCGTTATGAGCAGTTGAAAGCAAACAAACTAAAGACAGATTACGCTAATGTTCTCAATGATATGATAAAACGTGACAAAAATGATTCTACAAGGCAGTTTTCTCCCCTGAAAATGGCTGAGGATGCAGTATTGATTGATACTAGCAAGATGGAGCTGACAGAAGTGGTAAAGTATATTGCCGGATACATCGGAGGAAATAATGTTTTATAATATAATAGTTCGCGTTTTACGGGTTTTGGTATTTCTTATTTTTGACTTTAAGGTATATAACAAAGAGAATCTTAACAATACAGAGGGCGGTTTAATAGTTTGCGGAAACCATAGATCTATGTTTGACCCGGTTATGTTAGCTGTATCAACAAAGCGGCAAGTTCACTTCATGGGTAAGAAAGAATTATTTGAAAGTAAATTTTGGGGATTTATATTTAGAAGATTAGGTGCATTTCCCGTTGACAGAAAGGGAGTTTCCTTATCGGCTGTAAAAAGCTCTCTTAATGTTTTAGATAAGGGCGGTGTATTAGGTATATATCCGGAGGGAACAAGGGTCAAGACGGGATATGACGAAAATAACGCAAAGGCCGGAATTGCATTGATAGCTAATAAAGCAAATGTTAAAATAATGCCTGTATATCTGGAAGGGGATTATAAATTCAGAGGAAAACTAAGACTATATATTGGAAAAGAAAAAGATTACTTTGAAAATTACAGCGACAAACTGAACACTGAAAAATACACGGAAATTGGAAAAGAGATTTTAAAAGATATTTATAATTTAAAAAATGTAGGTAAGCAATGAAAATATTAGTTTCAGAATACAACGGTTTTTGCGGAGGCGTAAAAGCAGCTGTATTAAAAGCAGATAAAATACTGACAGAGGAACACAAACTTTACAGCTATGGAGAAATAATTCACAACAAAGATGTTGTAGAAAAATTAAAAGACAAAGGTATGGTTGTTGTGAATGACCTGCCTGAAAAAAATGACGCAAAGCTTCTCATAAGAAGCCATGGTGTCGGAAAGAATTTTTATGACAACTTGGAAGAAAAAAACATTCAAGTAATCGATGCAACTTGTGTAAAAGTTAAAAAAATACATAAAATAGTTGAAGAATTCAAAAATAACGATTACAATATAATTATTGTGGGTGATGAATCTCATCCTGAAGTGCAAGGAATTGCAGGCTGGTGTAATAATGAAGCAGATATAATAAAAGGACCTGAAGAGCTAAAAAAAGTCATTGACCCGGCAAAAAAATACTGTTTAGTATGCCAAACGACATTTAATTTGAATATTTTTGAAGAAATATTAAAAGCTATTGAAATAAACAATTATTCTAATATAATTGTACATAATACAATATGTGAAGCAACAAGGAAAAGACAAGAGGCTTGTGTTGCTCTTTCTTCAAAATGCGATGTAATGCTGATTATTGGCGGAAAGAATAGTTCAAACACCAAAAAGTTATATGAATTAAGTAAGGACTTGTGTGAAAACACATTCTTGATACAAAATTATAAGGAAATACCTTATAGCTATATTGATAAAAATACAATTGTGGGAGTATCCGCAGGAGCTTCAGCTCCTGATTGGGTGATTGAGGAGGTTATTAATATGTTGGAAAATCTAAATGACAACATGAATGAAAAGAACGTACTGGCAGAACAGGCTGAAATTACAGAACAGTCTGAAGAGACAAATCAGGTAGAACTTGCAGAACAAGCAAAAGAAGCTGACAAGGTTGAAGCAATTGAAGAAGTTGAAACAGATGAAGAAAAAACTGAAAAAGCTGAACCGATTGAAGAAACTGAAGCGGCAAAGCAACCTGAAACAGCTGAAAAAGCTGACAGTATGCATGATCTGCTTGAAAATTACGGCGGAGTAGCTAATATCAGAACCGGTGAAAAGGTTAAGGGAACAGTAATATATGTGAGCCCTGATGCCGTTTCTGTTAACATCAATTATAAATCTGACGGAATCATAACAAGAGATGAATTTTCCTTGACAGAAGTTACCGATTTAACGGAAGAAGTAAAAGAAGGAGACGAAATTGAAGCTGTTGTAGTAAAAATTTCTGACCAGGACGGGAATGTTGTTCTTACTAGAAAACCATTGGAAGAGCAGAAAATCTGGGATGATTTGGAGCAGCTCAGAATTAATGGTGAAATAGTAGAAATTCCAATAATTGAAGCTTCTCAGTACGGAATTTACGGAAAATTAAAAGGTATCAAAGGATTTATTCCAAGAAATCAGATTTCAATAAAAAGAAATGTTGACCCTTCAGAATATGTAGGAAAAAATCTGAAGGTTAAAATATTAGAGACAAAGAATAAAAAAGGTAGAAGGCAGTTGGTTTTAACTTCCAGAGCTGTTGAAAAAATTGAAAAGGAAGCAAGGGACAAGGAAGTTTGGGAAAGCATCCAGGAAGGAGAAATTTACGAAGGTACAGTAAAAAATCTTCAAGATTACGGCGCTTTTGTAGAAATTAACGGTATAGACGGACTTCTTCACATCAATGAGATAGCATGGACAAGGATTAAACACCCATCAGAAGTATTAAAACCGGGCGACAAAATAAATGTAAAAGTAAAAAGTGTAGATAAAGAAAATAAGAGGCTTTCCTTAAGCTATAAAGCTACCGTAAAAAGCCCTTGGGCAAAATTCTTGGATAAACATCAAAAGGGAGATATAGTAACAGGAGTGGTAACTCGTATTGTAGACTTTGGAGCATTTGTTAAAGTAGATGATATTGAGTGTCTATTACACATAAAAGATTTAGATTGGGCAAGAACAGAAAAGGTTACTGATGTTCTGCAGGAAGGGCAGGAGGTAACTGCAAAAATATTGAGCATTACGAGAAAAGACAGAAAGGTCGGCCTTGGATTAAAGCAGCTGACAGAGCATCCCTTTGATGTTTATGCTAAAACTCTTAATAAGGATGATATAATACAAGTTGAAGTAACACGCATACTGTTGGATGGCATACATGTTAACGCTAATGGTAACATTGACTGCTTCATACCAATTTCAAAGGTGTCTACAGAAAAATTAAGAACTCCGGCACAAGTTGTAAAGGTTGGAGAAATTAGAGAAGCAAAAGTGCAAAGCATAGACATGAAAGGTAAAAACCTAAACCTGACATTCATATTAGATGACAAAAGTGAAGAAACTAGTGACAATATTTCATACAAACCTGAAGATGCAAACTTCACAATAGGAGAGTCAATAGGAGATGCACTTAATGACTTGTTAAAATAAATTACCAAAATGTTAGGTCGCAAGATCTAACATTTTACTTTGAACTCTAGGAGGGAAAATGCTTAAAGAATTTTTATTTGAAGTATGCTCAAATCATTTTGTTTCCGGTTTTGAGCATATTAATGGTGATATTATAAAAAGATATTTTCAACCATATACAGATTCATTTGAAAAAGACAAGCTTGGAAGCTATATATTTAAAAGCTCAGGCAGCAGCGATAGAAAAATAATGCTTGCTGCACATATTGATGAAATAGGTCTCATGATAACAAAAATATTGGAGGGCGGCTTTTTAAGCTTCATTTCAGTAGGTGGAATTAATCCTGCATCCTTGGTTGCCCAGGAGGTAACCATATATGGTAAAGATACTATTTTTGGAGTAATTGGAATTAAACCGCCCCATATCACAAGTGAGGAAGAAAGAAAAAAACCTCATAAAATGAAGGAGTTATTTATAGATACGGGATATTCAAAGGAAGAACTTGAAAAATTAGTAACAATCGGAGATATTGCAACTGTAAACAGAGAGCCTCTATCATTACAGGGAAGTGTCATAAGCGCCAAAGCATTCGATGACAGGGCTTGTGTTACAGTAATGCTTGAAACAGCAAAAGAGCTAAAGAAGATATCACATAAAAGCAATGTATATTTTACTGCAACAGCACAGGAAGAAACAGGCATAAGAGGTGCCAAAACCAGCAGCTATAAAATTGCTCCCGATATAGGAATAGTTTTAGATGTGGGATTCGGAAAAACTCCTGATATGCCTTCTGATTCGCCGGAATTAGGCAAAGGTCCCATTGTTGCATATGGAGGAAGGTTAAATTCAAAACTTACAAAGAAATTTGTTGATGTATGTAAAAAATACAACTACCCATTGCAGTATGAAGCAGTTCCTGCAATAACAGGTACAGATACAGAAGCACTACAGATATCAAGAGACGGAATTCCATGTATACTATTGTCAATACCACTTCGTTATATGCATACATCAGTAGAAACCATTGATTTATATGATGTGGAGATTACCGGGAAGGCAATAGCAAGATTTATAAATGAATTGGATAATTCTGATTTGGAGGAAATATTATGTTTTTAAAAGAATTAACTGAACTTTCCGGCGTATCAGGTTGTGAATATGAAGTTAGAAATTATATAAAAAGTAAATTAACCGACATGGGCTGTGAATTTTATGTTGATAAGCTTGGCAACATAATAGCTCACAATAAAGGCAGAAAGAATAAAACTATTATGCTGGCAGCACATATGGATGAAGTAGGATTGATAGTAACTAATATTGATTCTGACGGTTTTATTAAATTTGAAGCAGTTGGAGGAATTGACCAGAGAGTTTTAAATTCAAAGCCGGTATTGGTCGGAGAAAAAAAGATTCCGGGTGTAATCGGTTCAAAAGCCATACATTTAATGAGCAGCGATGAAAAAGAAAAGGCACTTCCAATTGATAAAATGTATATAGATATCGGTACAAGCTCTAAATCAGAAACGGAAAAATTGGTAAATATCGGCGATTATGTTTCGTTTAAAAGCAGCTATGCAGAATTCGGGGACAATTTAATAAAAGCAAAAGCATTGGATGACAGAACAGGCTGCAGCATCATATTAGAGCTTTTAAGCCAGAAATTAGATGCGGATTTTTACGGTGTGTTTACTGTTATGGAAGAGGTAGGTTTAAGAGGAGCAGAAACAGCTGCCTACCAATTAGAGCCTGACTTAGGTCTAGTATTGGAAGGAACTGTTTGTGCAGATATGCCCGAAGTAGAAGAACATGACAAGTCCACCTTAATCGGTAAGGGGGCAGCCTTGTCATTAATGGACAACACCACCGTATATGACATTGATCTTGTGAGAAGTATTGCAAAAATTGCTGAGGACAATAATATTATGTATCAATACAGAAAGTCAGCAGCCGGGGGAAATGATGCCGGAGTTATTCACAAAACAAAGAATGGCGCAAAAGCAGCGGCTATTTCAGTACCTTGCAGATATATACATTCACCGGTGAGCGTGGCAAGCAAAAAAGACATAGAAAGCGTATTGTTGCTTACTAAATTAGTTATTTTAGAAAATCAGAAAGGGGAAAAGCATGTTTAACAGTGAATTAATGAAAAAATTATCCGATTGTTTCGGCCCTTCGGGAAGGGAAAAATTGATTCGTGAAATGATAATGGATGAAATAAAAGGGCTTGCGGATGAAATAACCATAGACCCTCTTGGCAACCTTATTGCAAGAAAAAAAGGAAATGGCAAAAAAATATTATTTTCCGCTCATATGGACCAGATAGGCTTAATAGTAACGCATGTTGATGAGAAGGGATTCTTACGTTTTGCCAATGTTGGAGGATTAAATGCAAAAGAACTATTAGGACTTCGCATGGTATTTGATAACGGACTTGAAGGTGTAATTTGCCAGGAAGAATTAAAGGATAAGGAGAAATTAAAAATAAGCAAATTATTCTTGGATGTTGCTTCTACAGACAAAGAATTCATTAAGAAAAATTTCCGCACCGGGGATATGTGTGTATTTAAAACAGAATATTATGAAACAGATGACTGTGTCATATGCAAGGCTGCAGATGACAGAATAGGTTGTTATATCTTAATTGAAGCATTAAAAAAACATCCGCCAACGGAAAATGATGTGTATTATGTCTTTTCAGTGCAGGAAGAAGTGGGCTGCCGAGGAGCTAAAACAGCAGGCTACATCATAGACCCCGATTTAGCCATTGCTATTGATGTAACAGCAACCGGTGATACCCCTGACGGAATAAAAATGGATGTTAAATTAGGCGGGGGAGCAGCAATTAAACTAAAGGATAATTCGATAATTACCCATCCAGTTGTCAAAGACCTGTTAACAGAATTAGCAGAAGAAAACAAGATAAAATATCAGTATGAAATCTTGGAGTTTGGCGGAACAGATGCAGGTCCAATCCATACTTCAAAAGAAGGGGTACCAAGCGGAGTAATATCAATCCCCACAAGAAACCTGCATACCTCAGGTGAAATCTTCAACAAATTTGATGTGGAAGAATGCATAAAATTAGTAATAGCAACAGCTGAAAAGGAATAAGACCTAAGTACGGTTTATGACATGACTCAGGTATAGGTTATATACTTTTTAAAAATAAGGATAATATCACAAATTATGGGAGATAATATAATTTGTGATATTTTTTTATATAAGGTATGGGGACACACCTTCCTTTTAAGGTAAGTCTTTGTAAGAAGAAGGAATGTCTCCATTTAGGGGTCTGCGGGGCAGAGAAAGGTCCCAAATTAAAGAGGAGGAATTATGAAGGTAGGAATACCAAAAGGATTGATGTATTGCAAATACCATCCTTTTATAGTTACGTTTTTCAGCGAATTAGGTGCTGAAATTATTGTATCTGAGGATACAAATAAAAATATATTAGATGCCGGAGTAAAATATTGTGTAGACGATGCCTGTCTGCCTGTTAAGATATTCCACGGTCACATAGATTCAATAAAAGATAAATGCGATATATTGGTAATCCCAAGAATTATGCAATTGTGGAAAAATGAATACATATGTCCTAAATTTTGCGGCCTTCCCGAAATGGTTATTAACAGCTTTGATAGACTGCCTGTAACTATCACAGAGCCAATTTATGCCACATCAAAGAAGAAGCTTTATTGCTGGGCTAAAACATCGGGAAAATTCTTAAGGAAAAATAATCATGAAATTAAAAGAGCATTTGTAAATGCTTTAAATGCACAAAAAGATCATAAAACAGGCATAGATGATAGTGGATATGAAATAAATATTACACTGACAGGACATCCATATAATATTTATGACAGCTTTCTCAACATGAATTTGATAAATAAGATAAATAAGCTGGGTATGGGCATAAAAACGGCTGAATTTACAGAAGAGGATATTTTATATCAGGAAGCTGAAAACTTGTACAAAAGACCATTCTGGACCTTTGTAAGAGAAATTTACGGGTTTGCCTTAAATGCTGCAAAAGAAAAAAAGGCAGATGGAATAATTTATGTATCTTCATTTAACTGCGGCACGGATTCAGTAATAATTGAACTTATTAAAAACAGCTTACCGGATTTTCCATTTTTAATTCTAAAAATTGACGAGCATACGGGAGAAGCCGGAATCAATACACGAATCGAAGCATTCAGAGATATGCTGGAAAGGAGATTGTTTAATGAAAGCCACATTTCCACACTTGGGTAATGTATATATTGCAGTTAAGGCGCTTTTTGACGGATTGGGAATCGATTATGTAATTCCTCCTCAAAACAGTGACCATGCTTTAAATATAGGTACAAAGTACTCACCTGAAGAAATATGTCTTCCATTTAAAATAATGATAGGCAATTACATTCAAGCAATCGAACAAGGAGCTGACACGGTAATACTGACAGGAAGCTGCGGTCCCTGCCGTTTCGGCGAATATTGTGAGCTTCAGATGAATTTAATGAAAAGCTTAGGTTATAATCTTAATTTCATTGTTTTAGATATGCCTAAAGATATCGGAATTAAAGAACTTTTTAATAGGCTTGTGTCAATTGGTTCCACAAGCACAAAAAGCAAATTTGAAAAATTAAAAGCAGCAAAATTAGCTATTCATGTAATGCATTTAATAGATGAAACAGAAGCCCTGTCTCATTACTTGGCAGGCTATGAAAGAAACAAAGGTGAATGCAAAAGACTTTTACAGGAATGTAAAACAGAAGCGATGAAATGTTCAAACCCTGCAGAAATGCTGTCATTAATAAAAGAATATAAAAAAAGAATTGAATATGTTTCTGTGGATATAAACAAAAACCCTCTAAAAATAGCTTTAATAGGTGAAATATACACAGTAATTGAGCCATATTCAAATTTTTACATCGAAGATAAATTAATGGATTATGGCGTATCCACAAAAAGAGGAATGACTCCTAGCTGGTGGCTAAAAAACATGGCATTAAGTCCGGTAAAAATAAATTCACTTAATATAAAAAAAGCATCCCGTGAATATTTATCTTTGGAAATAGGAGGGCATGCGAGAGAATGCATAGGAGAAGCAATTCTTTCATATAAAGAGGGATTTGATGGTGCTATCCAAATTTTTCCTCTGGGCTGTATGCCTGAAATAGTATCTAAGTCAATACTACCTTCTATTTCAAGAGATTTTGAGTTCCCTATAATGTCTTTAGTTGTGGATGATATGACAGGAGAAGCAGGGTATATAACCAGACTTGAAGCCTTTATCGATTTGTTGGAAAGGAGACGGGACAATGTACTATATGGGAGTTGACGTAGGCTCGGTCAGCACAGACATAGCTCTAATTGATAAAAATTATAAGCTGATTGAAAAAATATATTTAAGAACAAAAGGAAATCCTATTAAAGCAGTTCAGGAAGGATTTAAAATACTGAAAAGCAAATATTATGATTCGGAAATTACAGCAGCAGGAACTACAGGCAGCGGAAGAATGGTTGCTTCGGCAATTATTGGTGCTGATGTAGCAAAAAATGAAATAACGGCTCATGCAACTGCAGCTCTTGAAATTGACAAGGATGTTAAAACAATAATTGAAATAGGAGGACAGGATTCAAAAATAATCATTATAAATAATGGTATAGTAACTGATTTTGCCATGAATACCGTTTGTGCAGCAGGTACCGGCTCCTTCTTAGACAGGCAGGCAGAAAGATTAGATATACCTATCGAAGAATTCGGTGATTATGCAGCTAAGGCTGTTTCTACCGTTAGAATTGCCGGAAGATGCGCTGTATTTGCAGAATCAGATATGATACATAAGCAGCAGCTGGGATATGCTCAGGCAGAAATAATAAGAGGACTCTGTGATGCACTTGTCAGAAACTATATAAACAACATAGGCAAAGGCAAAACAATTCTTCCAAAGGTTTTATTTCAAGGAGGAGTTGCAGCCAACAAAGGTATGAAGACAGCATTTGAAAACGAATTAGGTTTTGAGATATTTGTCCCGGAAAATTATGATATGATGGGAGCCATAGGTGCTGCAATTATTGCAAGTGAAAAGGTGATTAAGACCGGTAAAACAAGATTCAGAGGTTTTAAGCTAGCTGATAACAATATATTTTCTAGGAGCTTTGACTGTGAAGGATGTCCCAATAAATGCGAAGTGGTTAAAATTTATGAGAATAATAATATCATAGGATATTTTGGCGACAGGTGCACAAAATGGAGCAGTAAAACAGGCGAAATCACCAAATTAGCATAAAACATCGATTTTAAAAAAACGCCCCTTTATATAAGGTGCGTTTTTACTTCTGATTATATTGAATTATTCCGGTGAAAAAAGTATAATTAATAACAAGAAATCGAATGAAAGGCATTTAGGTGGTGAGATATTAAAATGATAAATTCCGATGAACAAAAATTATATGATATTTTAAACAAATTAGCTATTAAATATGTCAGATATGAGCATGAGCCTGTCTATACAGTCGAAGAAGCCGACAATTTAGATATAGATATTCCGGGACAACACTGTAAAAATTTGTTTTTAAGAAATAAAAAAGGGAATATTCATTATCTTGTAATTGCATGTTCAAAAAAACATATTGATTTGAAGTTATTATCCAAACAAATAGCTAGTTCAGGTTTGTCCTTTGCTTCGGAAGAAAGGTTAAATAAATATTTAGGACTTAAAGCCGGTGCAGTTAGCCCCTTTGGTCTGATAAATGATATGGAAAGACAGGTGATAGTATTAATAGATAAAGATTTGACCGACAAAGACACAGTAAATTTCCATCCTAATGTAAACACTGCAACTATTGGTCTTTCATATGCGGACTTGGAAAAATTCATCAAGTGGCATGGGAACAAATTCTTATATATATAGACTAAATATTAGTTTTATTTACATAAGCAGATATATAATTTTATCAAGGGTAATCCGCATAATCCTTGTATGTTAACAGTATATAGCCTCTTGCATAATATATATATAAATATATTATAGGGGGTTATATATGCTTTCCGCAAGAGATTTTATACGCATGTCATTAGAATTACATCTTTTCTTTTTAAGGATTATGAAAGAACACTCACTTTTTCTACAGATAGCTTTTACACCGATAGATGAAGGATATATGGAAGGTGCAAATGATTTTCGAATGGAATTTGACAGGCTGCTTAGAGAAGTGATTTATCTGTCAAATGGTGCTGTCAGCCAAGAAGTACTTCAATCAGGAGAGGTAGTTACACCATATACCCTTGACGCTGAAATTGCAACATCAAATTTCACGGGAGTACGAATTCCTACTCAACTTACCGAAGAAGAATTCAGAATAATGAGCTCAAATCAAATGGCTTTAAATCCAATGCTTGAAGAAAAAGTATATTATATTAACGAAAGAATCATTGCATTGACAAATGCATTAATTCAGTTTAAAGCAAATATATTAAATAATGTACTAACCTGTAAAATGTTTACATTAAATTATCCCTTATTAATCGACCATATAATGAGGGAAGCTAAGTTATATGTAAGAACTATAGAAAGACTGCAAAACAGAGAAAATATAGACCCGGCAAGAGAAGCTATGGAAGAAGAAGTATTTTGGAATCGAATAATGGCAGAACATGCAAAATTCATAAGAGGACTCTTAGACCCAACAGAAGTGGATTTGTTTAATACTGCCAACATGTTTGGAAACACCTTTGACCAGCTTACGGCAGAAGCAAGAGAGGTGCAAAACCGTCTTGAAAATTTTCAAACAGTCACTCGTAATAGTTTAAATGCAACAAGGGACATACGAGAATTTAAAAGAGCAGGAACTGAGGGTATACTTCAATGTAAAATAAGATCTATTATTATACCTTTACTTGGTGATCATACAATAAGAGAAGCCAGTCACTATTTAAGGTTATTGAAAAAATTCAGTACTATTTGACAAGCAGCTTTATAATGAAAAGAATTAAGTTAATCCTCCCTGTAAAAATTACAGGGAGGATTCAATATTTTAGACTTTATTGCTGATTATATTGCCAGTGTAAAATAATTTTCTGAATACAGTTATAAAAATCAATAATATTCAAATACTAAATAAAATAATATAATAAATTCAGGAGATGTTATTTTGAAAAAATTATTGTATATTACCGTTAATTCAAAACCTGAAAACTTATCATCCAGTAAAACGGTTGGAAGGATTTTCGTTAATAGGTTTATTGAAAAATATCCTGAGTTCAAAGTCGAGGAATTGGATCTGTATAAAGAACACATACCCAGGTTGGAATATGAATATTTCGAAAGCAGAAACTGCATTGTAAATGATAAAGCAACTAATAAATTAACAGACAAACAACAAAAGGAAATTCGTAAAATTAAAGAATTGTGCAATCAGTTCATAGAATCAGATGTATATGTTATAGCTTCACCAATGTGGAGTTTATCATTCCCCGCACCTTTAAAGGAATATATTGATTGCATAGTTCAAGAACATAAGACAATCAGTTTTCCAAAGAAGGGAGGAAAGCCTGAAGGGCTTCTAAATGACAGAGACAGGGCAGTAGTTTATATTCAATCCTCAGGCGGCAGTATACCATGGATGGCACGACCCATATTTAACAGGGGACTAAATTATATTGAAGATATTATGAAGTTTATGGGTATTAGCAAATTTGAAACCTTGTTAATAGATGGAACAGGCACCACTAATGAAGAAAGATTAGCTGCTCTTGAAAAAGCTAAAGAAAAAATAGATGGAATTATTGAAAAAATAGATGTAAGGGATACTTTATTTGTATAAAAAATTTCAGCTATCTTTAATGTGAAAAGTGCAAACATAAGGGATGATTGTCTCTTATGTTTTTTATTTAGTTGAATTTTTGCCATATTTACACTATAATAAAAATAGATTATGTCGGTATTTAATGACTTTTATCTCAAAGTATTGCAGATGATAAGAAAGATGAGGAGAAGATATGAAATCGTACAGGAAAATATTAACTTTTAATATAAAAAGCCGAAGAGCCTTTATAAATATTACTCCGCAAATAGAAGAATGCTTAAAAGAAAGCGGGATTAAAGAAGGTTTGCTCCTATGCAATCCCATGCATATAACGTCCAGCGTATTTATAAATGATGATGAATCCGGATTGCATAGGGATTTTGAAGCCTTTTTGGAAAGACTTGCTCCAGAAAAACCATACAGTCAATATCATCATAACGGATATGAAGATAATGCTGATGCACACCTAAAGAGAACAATTATGGGTAGAGAAGTTATAGCAGCCATAACAGAAGGGAAGTTAGATTTTGGCACTTGGGAGCAGATATTCTATGGTGAATTTGACGGAAAAAGACCAAAAAGAGTATTGGTGAAAATTATAGGTGAATGAACAGAGAGAGAATCAATGGGGAAAATAACGGTAGAAAACATAGATATAGAGCTGGTTAGAAAGAGAATAAAAAATATACATCTGACGGTTTATCCTCCGGACGGCAGGGTTAGATTAGCGGTTCCCCAACATATGGATGATGAGGCAGCACGCAATTTTGCTCTTTCAAAATTAACTTGGATTACAAAACAAAGGAAGAAATATACCACTCAGGAAAGACAGACTATAAGAGAGTTTGTGACAGGCGAAAGCCATTATTACTCAGGAAAAAAATATATATTAAGGGTTATAGAAACAATCGGGAAGCAGCATGTGGAATTAAGAGATAACAAATACATAGACTTGTATTTGAGACCCGGCAGTACTGTTGAAAAGAGAGAGAAGCTCTTGTCAGAATGGTATAGACGAAATTTAAAAGAGATTATACCATCATACATAGAGAAATGGGAAAAGATAATAGGTGTTAGGGTGAATGAATTTGGTGTCAAGCAGATGAAAACTAGGTGGGGAACATGCAATATCCGTGATAAAAGGATTTGGATAAATCTTGAGCTTGCCAAAAAAGCACCAAGGTGTTTGGAATACATTGTTGTTCATGAGATGGTACACTTTCTTGAGAAACATCATAACAAGGTATTCAAGGATTATATGAGTGAATTTTTGCCGGCTTGGAAAAGTATTCAAAATGAGTTGAATGGAATAAGCCTGCAGAAGTAAAGAATGAGATTTTTCGGGCTAAAGCCCTTTAAATAAAATTGAAAGGGGATAAAATGGACTTATATAATTTTATATTAAAGAGGTTACCTAATGAATTGACTGCAAACATATTCTATTACATAGTTGTGACTGCAGCTTTATTGCTGATATGCACTATTTTGAACTTTATAATAAACCGTGTTCTCTTGAAGTTTATTTCAAAATTTATAAGAAACAACAAGCATAAATGGGATGACGTGTTGTTGGAAAATAAAGTGTTTCAAAGGATTGCCTTAATAGTTCCCGGATTGCTTATTTATTCCTTTGCACCCTTTTACAATAGTTTTCAAGGAATAATGCGAAGGATTGCTGTTATTTATGTATTAATTGTAATATCCTTGGTTTTAAAATCATTATTGGATGCTATAGACAGCATTTACAGACAAAATCCTGTTTCAAAGGAAAGACCGATTAAAGGACTGTTACAGATAATTGAAATAGGTGTTTATCTAGTAACAGGAATAGCTCTAATTTCAATTTTAATTGATAAAAACCCCATATACCTCTTAAGCGGCATTGGTGCTGCTACAGCTCTTGTTTCATTTATATTCAAGGATTTAATTGTAGGCTTTGTATCGGGAATTCAGCTTACCTGGAATGATATGCTGCGAATCGGAGATTGGGTGGAAATGCCCAAATACGGTGCAAATGGAGATGTATTGGAAATTTCATTGTATTCGGTTAAGATTCAAAACTGGGATAAAACCATATCAACAATACCCACTTCTGCATTTATTACCGATTCATTTAAGAATTGGAGAGGTATGAGAGATTACGGCGGTCGAAGGGTTAAAAGGTCATTCTTTATTGATATGACATCCATAAAAATATGCTCCGATGAAATGATAGAAAGGTTTAAAAAAATAGAATACTTAAAAGAATATATAGAAGAGCGTGTGCAGGAAATTAATAATTTCAATAAAGAAAACAATATAAATACCGAGCTTGCCATAAATGGCAGACAATTGACGAATTTGGGAGTTTTCAGAGTTTATATAACAAATTATTTGAAAAACAGAGTAGATATTCTTAAGGGAAGCACGACTATGGTCAGACAATTATCCCCCGGCGAAAACGGCATACCTATAGAATTATATCTCTTTATTGCAGATACAAGGTGGCTTAACTATGAATCTATACAAGCGGATATTTTCGACCATATATTGGCTGTAGTAGATGTTTTTGAACTTAGAGTATTTCAAAATCCCACAGGATATGATATTAAACAGCTGAAGCAGTAATAGCTGAAGCAGTAATAAAGAGGATGATAGAATTTAATATTCTTATTATCTAAATAACCCGGCAAAAAATTACCGGGTTTTTATTTTCATATTGACAACCATCTATGTGACTCATATAATATACATAGATAGTTATCGATATATTGAAGTAAAGGGGAACAGAAATGCTTATATTCAGTTGGTTAAACAGGCAGCTTTTAAAAATGGAGTGGCTGTTTGAATTAATAAGGTTATTGGTTGAAAAAATTTTTGGATTAAGTATAGAAGAAAGGTTAGGAGGAAGCATACATTTTTTCATATATGATGTTATAAAAATTTTTATCTTGCTTTCAGTACTTATTTTTACCATCTCATATATTCAAAGTTATTTTCCTCCTGAAAAAAGCAAGAAAATTTTGGGAAAATTAAACGGTATTCCTGCTAATATATTAGGAGCATTTTTAGGCACAATAACGCCATTTTGTTCATGTTCTTCAATTCCTATATTCATAGGTTTTACCGGTGCAGGTTTGCCTCTTGGTGTCACATTTTCCTTTCTTATATCATCACCCTTGGTAGATTTGGCATCCATTATTCTATTGGCAAGCATATTTAATTGGAGAACAGCTCTTGCTTATGTAGCAGTGGGGCTTTTGCTGGCTGTAGTTTCAGGCACTATAATCAGCAAATTAAAACTTGAAGAATATGTAGAGTCATATGTTTACGGAAACAGCTCACTTGATTTAGAACAAGAAGAAATGACTGTTAAAGAGCGTTTGGAATTTTCAAAAGAACAAGTATTGGATATTATTAAAAGGGTTTGGAAATATGTTATCATAGGTGTAGGAATAGGTGCTGCAATTCATAACTGGATTCCCGAATCTTTAATAACATCGATTTTAGGCAGGGATAAATGGTATTCTGTTTTAATAGCTGCATTCGTTGGCATACCCATGTATGCCGATATTTTTGGAACCTTGCCAATAGCAGAAGCTTTGATAGCAAAGGGTGTAGGATTGGGTACTGTTTTAACCTTCATGATGGGAGTAACGGCTCTTTCGCTGCCGTCATTGATTATGTTAAAGCAAGTTATCAAGCCTAAATTGTTGTGGACATTTTTCGGTTTAGTGTCTGCAGGAATAATAATAATCGGTTATGTGTTTAATGCAATTGGTTTTATTTTTATATAAAATAGATGGAGGAAAATTAGAATGATTATTAAAGTATTAGGCTCCGGATGCAAAAATTGTGTTACCTTGAAGGAGAATACAGAAAAAGCATTGAAAGAAGCGGGGATAGAGGCAGAAATAGTAAAAGTGGAAAATATGAAGGATATCGTCAGCTATGGAGTAATGCAAACTCCCGCCTTGGTTATCGATGAAAAGGTGGTATCTTACGGAAAGGTTCTAAAACCAAATGATATTGTCAAATTATTAGAGAAAAACAAATAATGGAAGGTGACGACTTGAAAATCAATTATGAAGAAGCCGCATTGGTATTTAGGGCTTTAAGCGACCCTAATCGGCTTGCTGCCATAGATATGATTAGGACTGAAGAAAAATGTGCATGCAAAATTTTAGAAGCATTAAATATAAGTCAGCCAACATTATC
>JAAYPY010000126.1 GCA_012519555.1 Tissierellia bacterium
ATCTATTTCAGAACTGTCAGTAAACATTGAAAGTACACTTTCTTTATCTTTAACTACTTCACCCTTACCGGCAAATTTAAGTGCATTGCGAATCATAACTGTCATATCTTTTCTTTGAATGTTTTCATTGGGATAGAATTTTCCGTCACTTCTGCCGTTAATTAAACCTGCGGTATACGCTGTAGAAATATCTTTTTCAAACCATCCGTTAACATCTTCAAAATTCATAGTTCCTTCTTCTTCGGTTATTGCAAGAGCTCTTGTAATCATTACGGCAAATTCAGCTCTTGTCACATAATCATTTGGTGCAAAGATTCCTTCGTTTTTCCCGAATGCAATATTTCTCGCGGCTAATTTTTCAATATTCATCTTTGACCAATGGTTTGTTATATCACTGAATGATTTAGGATAGTTAACTATAGCGAATGTACCGTTGCCCCTATACTTAATCATTACAGTACCATTATCAAATACAGAAGGAGCAAATGTAAATTCATCATCGATTAACTTCATTGCACTTGTGCTGTAAGCATCCAAGTTATTCAAATTATCCATAGTCCGAGTTACATACATATTATATCTGTCAATGGTCGTTTCTTTTGACTTCCCTTCCACTGTTACGCTGAAATCAACTAATCCCGAAACCATTTTACCGCCTAATTTATCAACTGCAACAGTTGCAGAATCAATAACTTTTTCATCATCAACCTTTTCTAAAATAATATTTACCTTAGAGCCGGCAATACTATTTACCTCTTTTAAAACCTCTTCAGATTTTAGAGGCAGATTGTAGGATGCGGCGTCCCAAATAAGTTGTAAGGTGCCCTTGGTGTTTTTATTCGCAATTTGTTTATAGCTGCTCCCTAACAGCCACAGTCTGGCATTGTCTCCTGTCTTTGTTGCTTCAAATGAGTATATGCCTCCATTTGAAACCAAGTCTTCAGCATAAATATCTTTTACAACTTTGCCATCAACTATTATTTGGCCGATGACCACTGGTTTTGATGTACCTCCCGGAGAAGAAGGCCGCCTTGTTCCGGACTCGACCTCTACCCAAGTTATGGCGCTTAAAGTTGTCGAAGAACCATTTTCACCGGTTGTGTAAGTAGCACTGACAGTCGTCGTTCCAACAGAAACACCTGTAATAGCACCGCTTGTTGATATTGTGGCTATACTCGTATCCCCTGAAAAATAAGTGACCTTATCGTAATTTATATCTGCAAACTCTGTACCATTAAAATACCTTAATTCTGTTGGTAATGTTTCCCCTACTTGTACTTCATATGGTGTATTAACAAATTCTAATTCGGGTTCTCTTTCACCAAAAATTCTATAGCCCACACTGTTTAAATACTGAAAATCCCCTGGTAACTCCAATTCACCCGGATTGTATTCACCTACTGCCGGCACATATTCATGTTGGTATGCAATTAGTATATAACCTTTATTGTCTCCTGCAATTCCAATAGCTTTACTTGAATAATCGGTATATAGTTTATCTCTATCATACTCTTCTACATCGGTATAAAAATCACTGCCTATACGTCCTCCGCCGTCATCTATATACTGGAGCTTTACATAATAAGGGCCTTCATCTATAGGAACAGGAATCCAAGCACAAAGCATGTTGCTTTTACCATCACCGTATGATACAGGATAATTCGGACAGCTTTTTTCATCATATGATGCAATTAAGAATGAACCACCTACTTCAACCGGTTTAGGTTCAAAATCTATTCTTATATATTGCCCCTTTATTTGGATTTCATCATAATCATACCAAGTAACTAAAAATTGGGTTTCACCATAATCAGAATTGTTTATTGAAACATGTGGGATTTCACCATTAGTTGCGATACTGATAAAACCATTATCAGGCACTTCTCCTGAAGACTTTACTATTTGGGCTTCAATATTGTAATCCCTTTCCCAGGTTACAATATATGCATCTTTCAGAGAGTCAAAGCTAACTATTGGGTGGTGCTGATTTTCATCGCTGGTTATTGGAAAGTTACCAGTTTTCAAATTACCTTCAGAGTTTATTATTCTTCCATAAATGACACGGTAATCCGTTGACGAATCTTGCTGCTCCCATACTAATAAAAACTCACCATCTTTACCATATGTTAAATCCGGCTCCAATTCATAATATGTAACACTCCCACTTTCGTTTCCTGACACGGGGAAAGGTTCTCCTATAAAAGGATTATTAATGTCATTTATATTTACTGTACATGCCTTTAAATCAACTCCTCCATCTCCAATTGATTCTGACCATACTACTAAGAAACAATTATTTTCAATATCATATGCAACGGTCGGCGTTTCATTATATCTGTTACTTTCATAAATTTTAAATTTATTACTTACTACATTTCCATCACTATCTAATATTTCACCGCATATATAACTTTCCGTAAAATAATTACTTTCATTATTTATATCACAATTAAAAACACTTAAGTAAAAATTATTCCCATATGCTATATCCGGATTTCCAAACCATACATTACCCGGTGCGTGAGATGTGCCATAAACCGCAAAAGCAATTTCTATCTTTTCCGGTTTACCCAATTCACTTAAAGGGATTTTAAACTCATATACCTTGTGCTCATATGTTGGCACCTTATCGGTATATATAAATGAAGTATTACCCCATTTAGTTTCCGGAACTGATACTTTAAACTCTTTGATTCCTTCAGTCGAATTTATAAAAACTTTTCCGTAATCCTTATCACCGTCGTATGTGTTATCAACAGATAGATCCATTATTACATAGAGGTTTTCATCGTCATTCATAACCCAAAAATAAACATCGCCAAATGGATGACCGGAGCCTGTTTTTCGGAATTCTTTAACAAAGGGTTCTCTGTCGTTGATTTCTTCTATGTTACCATCAATATTTACTGTACCTATATTGCTGCCTAATGTATAAGTGTAAAATTCACAAATATCATTTTTGTTCTTATAAGTGTTCAAAATAGGAAATTGTATCGGTTCTTTTCCTATTACAACCGGTTCAATTCTCCCTGTTACACTTAATATACCTTTGATGCCGCTAACTTTAAATTCCAATGTAATCCCGTCTTCAACAGGAGTAACGTCCAAATCTTCCTTGGAAAGTTTATTTAATACTTTGCCATCCGAGCCGTTAGCTTTTATGGCTTGCACACCATCAAGGAATACTGCATCAAGGCAAGAGGCACCGCCGCCATTTTGTGTAATTTTAATTAAAGCAGCATCGTCCTTTAAGTTTTCTCCTAAATTGATTTCCTTGGTTTCTTGGAATTTACCAAATCCAAGATTACCGGCCTTTATCCATTGGTCGTCAGTTTTTACTGAAATTTCAAATGTACCATTAATGCCGGTTTCTTTTTTCGGCGGCTCCTCAGGTAAAATTTCTGCAAATACCTGAACAGGAACAACCATCATTAAGATTAAAATAAATACTAAAAACCTTTTCATTTGATACCCCCATAGATTGATTTAATTAGATTATATAGACTAAATTATATTTTGCAATCACCCGCAGGGTGATTTTCTATAAGGGGGCTGGTAAAGGTTCTGAAATAATTAAATAAAGTTAAGTGATTTGTGATATAATGTAGAAAAATAATATAGGCATCCTATGTGCAAGCCAAATCTCAGAGATAACAATTACGAGGTAAATATGAAATACAGAATTAATCAAAAAAACGGAGATGAACTTTCCATTCTTGGCTTTGGCTGTATGCGCCTTCCCACGAAGGCAGGAATAATTGATGAAAAAAGAGCCATAAAGATGATACGAGATTCAATAGAAAGGGGCGTTAGTTATTTTGATACCGCTTATATTTATCATGCAGGACAAAGCGAGTCCTTATTAGGGAAAGCACTTCAAGACGGTTACCGGCAGTGTGTAAAAATTGCTACCAAGCTTCCGCCCTATATGGTTAAAAAATTGGATAATGCAAAAAAAATAATGCTTACCCAGTTGGAAAAGCTCAATACAGACTACATTGACTATTATTTGCTGCATATGCTGACCGATAAGACAATGTTTGATAAAATGACGGAACTTGGAGTAATGGAGTGGTTGGAAGAGCAGAAAAGCAAGGGAGCCATTAAAAATATCGGTTTTTCTTTTCATGGAAGCAAATTAGATTTTGAATTAATTCTAAAAGCTTATCCATGGGATTTCTGTCAGATACAATACAATTATTTGGATGAGAATAATCAAGCCGGTGTATCAGGACTTAAACTTGCTCATTCTTTGGGAATTCCTGTGATTGTTATGGAGCCCTTGAGGGGAGGAAAATTAGTCAATAATTTACCTAAAGAGGTTATAAGAACTTTTAAAAGTGTCCATCCTGATTGGACACCTGCTGAATGGGGACTCAGATGGATTTGGAATCATGAGGAAGTTAACGTGGTTCTGTCGGGAATGAGCCTTGAAGAGCAGGTAAATGAAAATATTAAAATTGCTTCAGATGCATCTTTTAATTCTCTATCTGAAGATGAGCTTAAAGTATTTGATGAAGTGAAATCCATTATGAACGAAAAAACCAAGGTTCCCTGCACGGCTTGCGGATACTGCATGCCCTGTCCTCACGGTGTTAATATACCGGGATGTTTTTCAAGCTATAATGACAAGTTTTTATTGGATGATAAATTATATTGGTGGAAGTATGCACAGACCTTGGGTGCATTTTCCGCAGAGCCGGCATTTGCTTCAAAATGTGTAGAATGCGGCAAGTGTGAGCTTCACTGCCCGCAAAATATTGAAATCAGAAAAGAATTGAAGGCTGTAGCTAAGACAATGGAAGGAATCTTCTTTAAACCTATAGTTGGAGCAGCCAGGAAAATAATGAGAATATAGGAGCTAAATATGACCTTAATTCAATTGAAATACTTAATTGAGGTTGCGGACAAGGGTTCTATTAATAAAGCAGCAAAGAGTTTGTATATTTCTCAACCGAGCCTTTCCAATGCCATAAGAGAAATAGAAAATGAAATCCAAATCAACATATTTAAACGTACCAACAAAGGAATAAAGGTAACCATGGAAGGTGCCGAATTTTTGCTTTATGCCAGGCGAATTGTGGAACAAGCCGAATTGCTGGAGAAAAAATATCTAGGTCAAAAACCGACAAAGTTGGAGTTCAGCGTATCAACTCAGCATTGTGCCGTCACGGTTATTTCTTTTGGTGAATTGATTAAAAAGTACGGAAATAGTGAGTTTGAATTTAGGTTGAAAGAATCAAGATCCATTGAAGTTATTGATGATGTGATTAATGATAAAAGCGAAGTAGGTATAATCTATATAAATGAATTTAATGAAAAGGCAATAAAAAAGAAAATAAAGGAAGGAAACTTAGACCTAAAAGAAGTGTTTGCCGCAAAGCCCCATGTTCTTGTAAGCAATAATAATGAACTTTCCAAGAAGGGAGAGATAGCATTAAAAGATTTAGAAGACTATACTTACATATCCTTTGGACAAGATGAATACAATTTATTTCATTTTTCCGAAGAAATAATAAGTGCCATGCTCCATAAAAGGAGTGTTAAGGTAAGCGAAAGGGCAACCATGTTTAATCTTCTGTCTATATTAAACGGTTTTACCATTTCAACGGGAATAATCAGCGAAAAACTTAGAAAACAAGGAATTGTTCCGATTAACTTAAAGATTGACAATATAGTAAAGGTGGGTGTCGTCACAAGGAAATTTCCAAAATTAAGCCGGTTGGGAGAAAAGTTTATAGACGAGTTTAAAAATACCTTAAATAGCATGTTATAGCTTCAAACTATAACATGCTATATTTTTTATGTATTACCCTGAAAGGTAATAGCTGTTATATAATTTAATCAAAGAATGTGCACTTTACTAAGTTTGATAATTAACGAACTATGAGCATTGTCATACTGCTTATCAAGGTTTACTACACCTCAATAAATGAATATACTTTGTCATCCTGCGTCCAAACAGAAAGGTCTTATCAATAATGGTACGGTTATTCATTACGATGACTATGGTATTAATAACAATGACATTTGCTTGAAACATATATATAAATTGACACAAGCAGAGAGTATTAGCAGGGAGGTGGTTGATATGGCGTTTTACACTTGACTGAAATAGTTGTTTTATAAAAATCTTAAGGAGGGAGAAATGAAGAAGAAATTTATAGAATTATTTATTGTGGTCATTTTATGTGTAAGCTTCGTATTAGCCGGATGTTCAACTCCGACTACTGCTGCAACACCTGATGCTTCCGGAGAAAAGACTCCGCAAGAATATATTGACCAACTTCCGGAAGAGTGGAAAAGCCAGCCGCTTGTAGCACTGAATCAATGGGCCCAATCCAAGCATGCAAAAGAAGGCACTAATTGCTGGACATGTCATGGAAATGATCCGGAAAATTTGAAGAAACCTTCTGCAGCAACATGCGGAACTTGCCATACTGAGCAATTTGAGGATTTTTCCATGAGCACTCACGCTACTTCTTTGGTTCATGCAATGGAAAAGGACAAAGCTACGTATAACGGTAAAGAAGTAGAATACAAATGGCAGGCTTATGATGCAGGCGGACCGGATCATTGGGGGTGCGCAAACTGTCACAGCGTAGGTCATATAAGTGAGTATGACGGTTCATTAGGAGATTGTGCAACATGTCACGGAGGCCATTTATTCAGCCTAGAACTGGCAAGAAGTCCCGAAACGTGCAGCGGCTGTCATGAAGGTCCCGGACATCCTCAAGTTGAATCCTATAATACATCAAGACATGGTATTGTTTGGAATACTTTAGGAAAGGACTATGATCTATCAGGCAGTACCCAAGAATTCTGGGCAAGACAAGAAACTGATCCTATGCCGGCACCGACTTGCCAATCATGTCATATGCCGGGAGGTACACATTACACATCTCATGGAAAGGCTCATGATTTAATGGGAGACCGGGCAGAAGATTATGAGGAACAAGTAACCTTTATGGTTGAAAACAGCTGCATGAATTGTCACTCAGAAGAGTATGCAAGAGAATGGTTAGGAAAAGCTGATGAAATGGCAGCTTATTCGAAAGCTCGAATCAGGCAAGCTAAGAAGATGCTTGAAGAATTAAGGAAAGACGGATTAATTCGAGATACCATGGAAGTAACAAATGCCCATCCTATTGCAGGACAACTTTCTGCCGCAGACAGCCTGTGGTTCAGAGCCAACATGGCTACCAACAGAGCATTCAAGTCGGCATACCATATGAGTTCTCAGTGGGCGGGACGCCAGGGATGGACAGATCAATCCTTTGACTTGATGGAATTCAGAAGCGAACTTGAAAGATTAAGAGCAGATGCTGAAAGGGACCGTCAAATTAAAGAACTTCAGGAATTACTTAATATAGCAGAGTAACAAATGTAATTTTGTCATTGCCATTAATTATATTTTTTGTTATTTTGAACCATAGGTGAAAGAATCTCATCAATTAGAACAGAGATTCTTCACCTAAGTTCAGGATGACATGAACCAAAATAAAACCACCGGGGGAGCAAGTATGCTAAAGAGATTTACAAATTTTTTAACAAGCCTTAAATTTGGAATAATTTTGTTCATTATTATAGCCGTGTATTCAATAATTGGTACAGTTATACCACAAGGAATGGATATGCAATTTTATTTAAATCAATACCAAACATTTGGCAGCCTAATGGTTTTCCTGCAATTCGACCAAGTATACAGCTCGGTTATATATTTGGTTATTGTCTTTGTTTTTATTATAAATTTAGTTGGCTGTACGCTGAAAATTTTACCTCTTCAATTAAAAAAAATGAAAGATTATATTCCTAATAAAGGAAAAAACAATGAAAATCTTTATGAGAATTGGATGGATATTGAAGATATTAAAAGAGGATTTAGCAAGAGAGGATTTAAAGTTATTGATAGGGAAGAGGGCTCATATGCCGTTAAACACAGAATAGGACATATAGGCTCATCAGTAACTCATTTAGGGATTGTTATAATAATTTTGGGAGCCCTTATAGGCAATATGTTTGTGAAGGAAGGATATATAACATTAGCACCCGGTGAAGTTTATGTATTTGATGAAGATGGATTTACTTTTAGGCTGAATGATTTCTATTTAGACCTAAGAGAAGACGGCTCTGTTGAACAATACTACAGTGAATTAACAGTCTATGAAGATGAAAAAGAACCAAGGGAAGAAATGATATGGGTAAATAATCCTCTTAATATTAACGGAATGTATTTTTATCAGTCTGATTACGGCTGGGCAAGCAAGATGCAGATTACATGTGCAGATGGACATGTGCATCAGGAAAGCATAATTAAAGAAAATCCTCATGCTTTTTATGAACCGGAAGATCTTACAGTATTTCTCTACGGTTATTTCCCTGATTTCAGTATGGATATGCATGGCAATCCCGTCACCTTATCTCAGAATGTGAGAAATCCTGCATATGCAGTAGTTCTATATAACGAGGAAGGGTATGTGGATTCATATATAGTAGAGCCCGGACAGCCAATAAAGTATAAAGATATTGTAATTACATTTGTTGATTCGGTTTTATATACCGGACTGACCTACAGGCAGGATTTCGGATATTACCCTGTTTTGATTGGAAGTATAGTTTTAACTTTAGGAATACTCTTATCATTTTATTTTTATCCTAAATATATATTAATTTCACCTGATGAGATAATACCGGTAACCAGACAAAATGTATGGGGATTCACTATTAAAATAAAAAAAATCTTAGAAGAATTGAATAAAGTAAGGGGGAATAATCAATGAATATAGTTTTCTTTGAAGAAGTAAGTTTTACTATTGCATTTGTAATTTATATTGCAGCAGCACTAAGCTTTTTCGTTTATCTGGCGGGAGGTAAAGAAAAGGCAGGTAAATTTGGTGTTATTGCTTCAATAGCGGGGTTTATTGTGCATACCGCAGCAATGATTCTTAGAGTAATTGAGTCCGGAAGACTGCCTTTCAGCAATCAATTTGAATTTGCAAGCTCTTTTACATGGGGTATAGTTTTAATCTTTTTGATTATTCAGTTCTACTATAAGTTTTCATCCTTGGGTGCATTTGTAATGCCCTTGGCATTCCTAATGATGGGATATGCTTCAATGCTTTCAAAGGATATAAAACCTTTAATGCCCGCATTGCAAAGCAGGTGGCTAACAATACATGTAGGCGCGGCAGTTATTTCCTACGGCTCCTTTGCCGTTGCATGCGGATTGGCTGTTATGTACTTGCTTAACCGAAAAAATATGCATAAAGCAGACAGCAAACTGCCGGATGCAGAGGCTTATGATTATTTAAGCTATAGGATAATTGCATTTGGATTCTTGATGCTTACCATAGTAATTGTGACCGGTGCTATTTGGGCTAAGTATGCATGGTCAAGGTACTGGGCGTGGGACCCCAAGGAAACATGGTCCCTGATTACATGGTTAATCTATTCTGTATATTTGCATCTTAGATTTAACAGAGGCTGGAGGGGAAAACCGGCAGCCTGGTTTGCCGTAATCGGCTTTGTATGTGTAATATTTACATTTGTGGGAGTTAATATTTTGCTGCCTGGTCTTCACAGTTATAAATAAGTTAGCTTCTCATCATAGCCCTTGTTTTATAAGAACAAGAAAGTAAAAGTTAGAAGGTGAAATTATGAAACAAAAAAGATTAATTGACGATACAAGCACAGTAACAGTTATGATTAAAATCTACTGTAAAGGAAATCACGGAGTTGAAGAATTATGTGATGAATGCTTTGAATTGGCTGAATATGCAAAACAAAGAGTCAAAAACTGCAAATTTGGCGATAAAAAACCTGTGTGTGCTAAATGTACTGTACACTGTTACAAGCCTGAAATGCGCGAAAAGATTAAAAATGTAATGAGATATTCCGGACCCAGAATGTATAAGCATCCTGTCATGCTGCTAAAACATGTTAAAGATAAGATTATTTATTAAAGATAAAAGGAGAAAATATGAATCATATATCCTGGAATACCACAAAAAAATGTAATTTATACTGCAAGCATTGCTACAGAGAATCCGGACCGGAAAAAATGGATGATGAACTGTCAACTGAAGAAGGAAAAAAACTCTTGGACCAAATTGTTAAAGCCGGAATGAAGGTAATAGTATTAAGCGGCGGAGAACCCATGATAAGAGATGATATATTTGAGCTTATAAACTATGCCAAATCAATAGGCATGACTGTGCTTATGGGCAGCAACGGGACTCTAATTGACAAAGAAAAGGCAGAAAAGCTTAAAAACAGCGGGTTAAATGCCATTGCAATAAGCATAGACAGCTTAGACCCTGAAAAACACAATTTATTCAGAGGCTCAGACGATGCTTTCCAAAAAGCAATAGAAGGTGCAAATAATTGTGTTGATGCAGGTATAAGAGTTCAATTAAACTGCACCGTAACAAAACAAAATTTAGATGAAATTGAAAAAATTGCGGATTTTGCTTCCGAATTAGGAGCTGCTTCAAGTCACATGTTATTTTTGGTTGACACGGGAAGAGGAAAAAATATTAAAGACGTATCACTAAATATTAAAGAATATAAGAAAGCAATAAACAGGATTATCGACAAGGATATTGAGCTGAATATTCAGGTAAAGCCGACTTGTGCCCCTCAATACAAGGTGGAGTCCTTATTGAGAGGTATTGAGCCCATAAAGAATACAACGAGGGGATGTATTGCAGGCATAAGCTACTGCTCCATATTGCCAAACGGCGATGTGCATATTTGTCCTTATGCACCTGTAAAGGTAGCCAGCATAAGGGAAGAAACATTTGATTATATATGGGAAAACAATGAAGTTTTTAATCAACTGAGAGATTATAAAAACTATAAGGGCCAATGCGGTCATTGCCGGTATATAAATATCTGCGGCGGATGCCGGGCGAGAGCTTTCAGCAATACAGGAGACTGGTTGGAAGAAGACCCTTATTGTCTTTTAAAGGAGGCTTAAAATGAAGTATAAAATGTTGAATGTAAGAGATTTGGCTACAATTGCTATGTGCATAGCAATTGCAACAGTTTTGGGAAAGGTTGTGGGTATATTTCACAAGGTGCTTCCATTTTCGCGAAGTGTTATCAATGCACCATTCTTTAGCTTTATTGTGGCTATGATGTTGTACAAGGTTCGTAAGCCCGGGGCAGTATCTTTATTTGGGTTAGGTTATGGACTTATGATGGCAAGGATGTCGATTTTTGCAACAATATCTATAGCAATAGGAGGAATCGTCGCAGATATAATAATCAGTCTTATTCTCAGAGACTTCAGCTCAAATACTAAGATTGCTATTTTTGCACCGATTTATTCAGGGTGCGGTGTTATTTCAACCTTTATAATGACAACCTTCTTTATAAAAAGCTCCCTCTACACTTTTGGGGGAACAGTTGCCATGGCAATTGGCGCCGTGTCGGTATATGCAGCCGGAGCTATAGGAGCATTCTTTGCCATGAAGCTGTATCAGACCAGGCTTAGTAAATGCTTAACAAACTGATAGGGGAAAAGTAAGCGATTATATTATATGGTGAGACAGTGCGGATATATGCATTGTCCCACTTTTTATTTTTTGGTCCGAGGTATGGTAGCGTTATAAAAATAACCCATCTTTTATCGAACAAATGTTTGACAATTGTTTTTCTTTGTAATATAATAATCTAAGAAAATAAAAAAACTTGGGTAAAATATGGACGACAATTTGTTTGAAAAGCTAAGAATTTTATCGGATGCGGCAAAATATGACGTATCATGTGTTTCAAGCGGTGTGGAAAGAAAAAATAACACAGTGGGCGGAATAGGCAATGCCTCTGCTGCCGGCATATGTCATGCCTGGTCCTCAGACGGCAGATGTATTTCACTTCTTAAAATTCTGCTTACAAACGACTGTATTTACGATTGCAAATATTGTTTGAACAGGGTTACAAATCCGATCAAAAGAGCAAGCTTTACGCCTGAAGAGGTTGCAGAGCTCACCATTCAGTTTTACAGGAGAAATTATATTGAAGGATTGTTCTTAAGCTCTGCCGTTGAAAAAAGTCCTGACCACACCATGGAGAATATTTACAGGGTGCTTGAGCTTCTGAGATATAAGTATAATTTTTGGGGTTATGTACATGTTAAAATAATTCCGGGAGCAAGTTCTCTTTTGGTTAAAAAAACAGGTATGCTGGCAGACAGGGTGAGTGTAAATATCGAGCTTCCCACAAAAGAAAGTCTGCAAATATTAGCCCCTCAAAAAAGAGCAGAGAATATTCTCAACCCCATGTCACTGATACATAATGAGATTGCCGGTGCCCTAGAAGACAAGAGTCATTTAAAGAATGCTCAGAGATTTGTTCCTGGCGGGCAGTCAACACAGATGATAATCGGAGCCACTCCGGATAGCGATAAAACCATTCTTAATTTATCACAAAACTTGTATGACAAATTCAGGATGAAAAGAGTGTTTTTTTCTGC
>JAAYPY010000127.1 GCA_012519555.1 Tissierellia bacterium
GATTGCTGTCAACCATGATAATTGTCGCCTCATCATCATTCAGGTTCCGGACAATACACGGCATGGTTTCACGGCCTGCAAGCTCACTTGCCTTTTTGCGCCGGTGTCCGGCTACCATTTCATAACCACCATCTGCTTTTGGCCGCACAAGACCGGGAACCAAAACACCATATTGCTTTACGCTATCAGTCATCTCCAGCATAGCTTCATCCGCCTTTACCTTAAAAGGGTGATTAGGAAAATCACTGATTTCCGACAGAGGTATTTCCAACACTTTTTCACGTTGACTATCTATGCGGCTTTCCTCCGTAGAAAACAGGTCATCTATTGATGTCAGTTTTAGGCTGTCTCTTGGATTGCTCTTTGCCAATGCTCTGCACCTCCTTTGTAAAGGCTTGATAAGCTTTAGCAGCAATACCGTGTGGATCATGCATATAGATGCTTTTTCCCTCGGCGCTCGTTTCAGCCGCCCGGATTGATAAAGGGATTTCTGTTTGGAACACTCGCAGCTTGTCGCTGTAGTCCCGCCTTAAAATAAAGGAAATATCCTTTGCAAAGTTGGTACGATTATCTACCATTGTGAGTAGAACACCGTCGATGGTCAGTTTAGGATTAATTTGCCGCCTTACCCTGGCAATAGTCTGTAATAACTGTGTCATTCCTTTAGCTGGCAGGTAATGAGCCTGTACAGGAATAATCACGCTATCTGCTGCGGCAAGGGCATTGATTGTCAACATACCCAAACTCGGCATACAATCAATCAGCACATAATCATATTTGTCTTTTACCGTATTGATATATGTGCGCAGTACCGTTTCACGACTCATGGTATTAACCAGTGAAACCTCAATGGCTGACAGTTCAATATTACCTGGCATAAGATCCACACCTTCCATATGATGAAGGATGCCTTCATCTGCCTTGTACGGCTCCTCCACCATGATTTTAGTAAGGATAGTAGCCAATGAAACGGGCAGATTGTCTGGTTCCTGGTAACCCAGTGAATCCGTCAGATTACCCTGCGCGTCAGCGTCTACCAGGAGCACCTTCTTACCTTGTGCAGCAAGACCGATACCGAGGTTAACTGTCGTGGTCGTTTTGCCGGTGCCTCCTTTCTGATTAGCAAGGGCGATTACTTTTGACACTTTAAATTCCTCCTTTCACGCAAAAAAGCCGCTTGCTCTACAGGTAAATAAAGCAACCGGCACCATATATATGAAAAAGAGGATACAGACAAAAGTTGTATCCTCTTTTCATTAAATGATAGAGTTATTCATAACAAAAATTTAAACATCACTTTTTAAGCAGACTATTATCCTCTGGGTAGCACGTAAAAATAAATTTTTTTAATAGCTCCTTTTCCTCGATATCTAAATTTCCGTTTTCATAAATCCACATATGCAATGCTTTTCCTATCGCATATGAAAGTTCTTTGCTTTGCTGCTCACTAATATTGTTTCTTGATACGTTAGGAATTATTTTCTTATTTGTAACATTTACAACTAGCCCCTTTAATTCTATTCCTTCAACCAGAAAGGGAATTTTAATCCTTGCACCTGAAATTAAAACGTTCTTAATGTATATAAAGTCCGTATAATTAAACCAGTGTATACCCTTAAATCCTATATCCATATTGTAAGGAAGAATTTTATCGCCAGAACCGTGAATAACCTTCTTTTCCTCTAAAAAAGTATATGTTGGGGTGTTACTGGAATGTCCAACCTGCCTTCTAAAATCTGATAAAGTGTAGTTTCCAACAATCCGATCATAGCCATTGTCGATTAACACAGATTCGTTATATAATGCTGTATCGGCTGCGATAATGTTTGCATTTTCATAATTGATTTTACCCAAAGCGGCTTCAAAGTCTTCTAAAACGTCATATGCTTTTTCAAAATCATCTTCTTCAGAAGACGCTATTATAGGTAAGCTTAAAAACTTAATTGTACCGTCTTTGATATATTCTTTTAACAAGACAGGAGAGTTTAGGTCTTGCTCTGTTAAAATCTCATTTCTGGCTTCATGATACATAAAACTTTCATCAGCATATATATCAGAGAAATTTTTCCAATATGTAATGCCTTTATAATTGAAGTTCAAAGCCACCTGAATTCCATCAAAATACTTATCTAATCTTGTGCTCTCAGGATATATTGATCCAAATTGTTTAAGTTCCAAAACTTTAGGAGTTGTTTTCCCGTCTTTTGAACTTATTAAGCTTATGGGAATTTGGCAATCAATAAAATTTTTCATAATAAATGATTCTACATTATCTTGACTATTCCCAAAGACGGAAATAAATTGATCATAGTCAAGAATTATTTCTGTTCCCTGAGAACGTGGTTCATCTTCATACGTCAAGCAAATATATTCACTACTTTTTTCAAATTCAATTTTGTTAGCTCTATTTTCACCATAATATTTTGTAATAACATTTACTTTATCTGACAGCATAAAGCATGCTAAAAACCCTATTCCATAATTTCCAATAGGCGTATATTTATTTCCTTTAAACAAGTAATCATCTGACACATAATAAGAAACGCCTACATTTAAGAAATACTTTTTCAAAATATCAACTGACATTCCTCGACCATTATCAAATATAATTACTTGTTTTCTATCCTGATCTAAAATGATATTGATAAAAGGTTGATATGGACTGTACTTAAATTCATCTTTGCCGTTCGCCTCCTCTTGCATAACCATACAAGCGTCTATGGAGTTTTGGATTAATTCCCGTAATCCATATTTTTTATCTCCATAGATATTTTCACCCATTAGCAAACTTGTAACGGCTTTATAATCAAGAGAGAGCTTGAAATCAGAAAAGTTAAATCCTTTTGTCCTTATCTTGTTATGTACCATCGTGCTTATGGATATAAGATACCTTTTATCTCGAAAGGTTTCCGAGTAATCAACAGCTCTTTTTAATTCATCATTTATTGAATCAAAATACTTAAGGAGCTTTCTATGTATACTGGGATTTGAACTCTCACCATAAAATTCTATGTTTTTTCTTCCGGTTTTTGGATTAACAGCGATCTTGTCTTTATTCTCAATAACAAAATGCTGCTTCCATTCTAAATCACTATAATCTTTTGGACTCAAATATTGATATAAATAAAGAGGCGCTCTTTCTTCATCTATATCTAGATAATCAGCTATTCTGAGGAGTAAAGCAATGTATTGTGAATTCAGCGTCCAATTGCCCTTCATTTGATCAAGAGATAAATTACTTGTGATCCACTCAAAGTTTTCATTGTGTGCTGCACATATTTTTGCTACATCATCTTTAAAAGAAATGTTAGTATAGCCCGGCACAATGAAGCATTCGCTATCCATCTTCATAATGTGATTATATGATCTCTTACCATGAATAGGGCGGATACATTCCTGTAACGCTACAGTTTCATTCTTATATTTCTGTAGAACTAATGAGTATTTTCTTTCTGTGATGTCCTTATGTTCTTTTTTTATGTTATCAATTTCTTGTTCACTAACAACCATTCCAATATCATGGAGCAATGCTGAATAAAGCATAACGACTAGTTCCAAATCGCTAAGTTGATCCGGATAGTCGCATATATCATACATATAGTCTGCTACATTTAGAGAATGTAAAATATCATGTCCAGTATAGTTTGAAAAGACACGATTGATCTTGGGTAAGAAATTTACTGCGTAATCGTATATTTTAACGACTTTATCTAAAAAAGAGCTATTCCTATTTAAAAGCAAAGAATATGCTTTCGTATCTTTAATCGTCTTAGTCATAAGATTTTCCTTTCTTGTGTATGTCCAGAATAGCGATACACTTACTCATATGCGCTCACCTTTACTTTAATACACATGCATATACGAAACTAAATATCATTGTTTTTAATCTTTTTATATCTACCATCTTGGGGCTTTTTTGAATCTTTAGGTATTGCCCAACTGCTTCCAAAGCGAATAGCTCCTTGAATTTTATTTTGTGCACATAATACCTGCACACGGCGTACAGTAACCCCCCATTTTTCCGATGCTTCTTTAGCTGTGACATAATCCATTACTACATTCTCCCCATAGGAATTATTTGGCACAAACTAATTGTATATCGCTTTTGCGAACAATACAAGACATTTTAACTGCTATAGAATATAAAAAAGGAAATGTCAGATACAATCAACATTCCTATAACATTATCA
>JAAYPY010000128.1 GCA_012519555.1 Tissierellia bacterium
TTCTCATATGTTCTCTTAAGGCATTTACACTGTTAAATGTTTGAATAGCAGCATCCAAAGCATTAACACCCTTTTCCGGAGCAGATGCCGCATGAGCTGTTTTCCCGAAAAATTCGAATTGAACAGGCTCTAAGGCAAGTGATGAGCCGCTATTAGCATACTGAGATGCGGGGTGTGCCATTAAAGCGATATCAACATCATCAAATTCATGATTTTCAACATATGTAACTTTAGCTCCGCTTGTTTCCTCCGCAGGAGTTCCAAAAACTATTACTCTTCCCCCGATTTCATCAAGAATTTGCTTTAATACAATTCCTGCTCCTGTGCTGACGGTTCCCAACAAATTGTGTCCGCAGCCGTGACCTATGCCTGGTAAAGCGTCGTATTCAGCCAAATAGGCTACTGTAAGACCCTCTTTTTCGCTTTTATACACTGCTTTAAAACCTGTTTCAACACCTGAAAAATTCTCTTCCACATCAAAGCCGTATTTTTTTAAAATATCCGTATGAAGCTTGCATGCTTTGTATTCTTCATATCCAAGCTCCGGATTATTGTAGATTTCAAGGCTTAATTCATTAAGCTCAGGTGTTATGCTGTCAATAAACTCCATTACTTTGGCTTTCATATATTCCCTCCCGAAAAGTATTTTAATATATATATTTACATAAATATACTAACATTGCAGATATTAGATGTCAAACTTATTCTCATCCATCAAAGAAATTTTTATACATGAAATACGGTATGGGGCACATATATTTAAAATATATCTTTAAAAAATAACAATAAAATGCTAAAATATAGTTAGTTGACAGGGAAAGGGTGAAATAATGGAATATCAGCTGCAAATCAATAGCATGTTTGAAGAATTGACAAAAGATTTCAAGGGGGAAGTCTTGAAAGACGAGCCGCTAAAAAACCATACTTACTTTAAAATAGGAGGTCCTGCAAGCCTGTTTGCAGTTCCTGAAGATACGGAAGACTTAAAGGCTCTTTTAAAACTGATAAAAAAATATGAAATAGATTATTACATCATCGGCAATGGAACCAATCTCTTGATTTCTGATGACGGATTCAAAGGAATAGTCGTGAAAATAGGAGAAAAGTTCAATAAGCTTGAACGTGACGGAAATATGGTGACAGCAGGGGCAGGAATACTATTGTCCTCCCTGGCCAAGTATTTGGCAAAGGAAGGCTTGGCAGGATTTGAATTTGCCAGCGGAATACCCGGGTATTTGGGAGGAGCAGTTCCCATAAATGCAGGGGCTTACGGCGGTGAAATGAAGGATGTGGTAACAAGGGTCAGATGCATGGATATGGATGGCAAAGTTCATGAATTTTCCAATGAAGAAATGGAATTTGCCTACAGACATTCGACGCTGTCTGATTCTGACTACATTGTTCTTGAAGCTGACTTTACGCTGACTCCCGGCAGGGTGGAAGATATTACGGATAAAATAAGGGAGCTTAATGAAAAGAGAACTTCAAAACAGCCATTAAACTTACCCAGTGCAGGAAGTACGTTTAAAAGGCCTCTAAACGGTTATGCCTCCAAATTAATTGAAGATGCAGGTCTTAAGGGGCTGAAATACAGAGGAGCAATGGTTTCCGACAAGCACAGCGGTTTTATTGTTAGTTACGATAATGCAAGCTGCGAAGATGTATTGGAGCTTATGCGAATAGTAATCAGCACTGTTTACGACAAATTCGGAATAAAATTAGAACCGGAAATTAAAATAGTAGGAACTAAGCTGTGAGATGCCCTAACCCTATTAAAAAACAAAGCAGAACAAGGAAGTACCAATGAAATTAAAAGCGGATTATCACATACATTCAACATATTCAAAACATAAGCACGGGAAATCAACAATAGAAGAAATTGCGGCAAGAGCTTATGAAATCGGGCTGGAGGAAATAGCTATCACTGACCATGGTCCCGGCCACTATTTGTTTGGTATTAAAAGGAGCTTGATAAGTGAAGCCAAAAATATTGTGGTGGAAACAAGAAAGAAATATCCAAATTTGAAAATTCTGTACGGTGTGGAAGCTAACATATTGGATTATAAGGGAACCACAGACATAGACAGTGAAATACTAAAACATTGCGACATAATCCTATGCGGATTTCACTCAGGAGCTTTATTTTCAACGGCAGGAGATTTTTGGAATTTTATTATAAAAAATAAATTTGCAAAAAATAACAAAAAGTTATACAATGAAATGGTTGAAAAAAATACTCAAGCAGTAATAAAGGCTATGAATAAATATAAAATTGACATTTTAACTCATCCGGGAGACAAGATACCGGTCGATATTGATAAAATTGCTCAAACAGCAGAAAAGACAAATATTTTGCTTGAAATAAACAACAGTCACGGACACTTAAACAAAGATGAACTTATAACAGCATCAAAATACAATGTACAATTCGTGATAAACAGCGATTCCCACATTAAGGACAATGTGGGACGCTGTGACAATGCACTTAAGGATGCATTGGATGCAGGCATAGATTTTAATAGAATAATAAATTTAAAAAGATAATTGGTATGGGGACGCACCTTTTTAAGGGAATATCCCCTATTTGGGATAGTCTTTGCAGGAAAGAGGAATGTCCCCGAATATAAAGGGAGGAGCATATGGAGTTTGTAATTATAACAGGTATGTCAGGGGCCGGAAAAAGTCAGGCTATCAGAGTTCTTGAAGATATAAACTATTATTGTATGGATAATTTGCCTCCAGCTTTGCTTCCTAATTTCGCCGAGCTATGCCAAAGCTCATCAATGGATGTAAATAAAGTTGCGGTTGTTGCAGACATAAGAGGAGGAATCTTTTTCAAGGATTTGTTCAACAGCTTGGAAGAGCTGAAAAACAAAGGAATTGAATATAGAATACTTTTTCTTGATGCCTCGGATGATGACTTAATCAAAAGATTTAAGGAGCAAAGAAGACCTCATCCCTTAGCTGCCAACGGAACCATAATTGAAGGAATTTTAGAAGAAAGAAATAAATTGGAAGAAGTGAAAAGGAAGTCTGACTATATAATAGATACCACCAAAATGACGCTCGGAAGACTTAAGGAAGAGCTTTTAAATATTTTTGTGAAAGGCTCCATATCCTACAATTTAAACATAACCATAATGTCATTCGGCTATAAATACGGTCTTCCACAGGAATCCGACCTTGTATTTGACGTCAGATTTTTACCCAATCCATTTTATATAGAGGACTTAAAAAACAATACCGGCAATGATAAGAATGTTCAAGAATATGTAATGGGTTTTGAAACTACTTCAATATTTTTAAAAAAGTTAGTGGATATGCTTAAATTTCTCCTTCCCTTATATATAAAGGAAGGAAAATCTAATCTTGTAATATCCATCGGCTGTACAGGAGGCAAGCATCGCTCTGTTACAATATCAAATTATTTAGCATCAATGCTTACGGCTGAAAATTACAGAGTAATATTAAATCATAGAGATATGGGGAAACAATAGTATGAAAATAGTAGTATTTGGCGGGGGGACAGGCCTTTCCATATTGCTGAGAGGCTTAAAAAATTACACCAAGGATATTTCTGCAATTGTAACAGTTGCGGATAATGGCGGGGGCTCAGGAGTTTTAAGAGAAGATTTAGGCATGCTGCCACCTGGAGATATGAGAAACTGTATAATAGCACTTTCGGATATTGAGCCTGTTATGATAAAATTAATGCAGCATCGTTTCAGCGAAGGATACTTGAAAGGTCAAAGCTTCGGAAATTTGTTTATTGCTGCAATGTATGAAATATTCGGCAATTACGAACATGCATTGAAAGAAATTGGAAGTATATTCAGACTATCAGGAAAGGTTCTTCCAATGACACTGCAGGATACCCAATTAAAAGCATATCTTGATAACGGGGATTGCATTTTGGGAGAAAAATATATACCTGAATATGTTAGCAAATTAAATACTAAGATAGACAAAATTTCATTGGTTCCAAGTTTGTGCAAGCCCTTGGAAGAAACCATCGAGGACATAAAGGAAGCAGATGTGATAGTAATCGGACCCGGAAGCTTGTATACCAGTGTAATACCCAATATTTTAGTTGAAGGTATACCATCTCTTTTAGCCGAGAGCAAAGCAACTGTATTCTATGTCTGCAATCTTATGACACAACCGGGAGAAACCGATAATTACAATGTTTTGGATCATGTTAACGCAATAATAAAACACAGCATAAAGTATATGATTGATTATGTAATTGTAAATGACGAGAAAATTACCGATGAGCTGATTGTAAATTATAAATACCAAGGTGCAAAACAGGTTTTCATTGATGATGAACAGATAAAAACATTAGAAGAAATGAATATTAAGGTTATTTGCAGCAATTTTGTAGATATAAGAAAAAGCTATATAAGGCATAATTCGGATAAAATAGGACAGCTGTTATTTGATTTTGTTAAGGAAAAAAATAAAAAGGAGTGCTCATATGACGGAATATAATAGTATAGATTCAAATCAATTAGGTATTGCAGACGGCATGATTGACTGGGTCAGGGTTGTTGATAAAAACAACATTGTCTTGTATGCCAACAAAAAGATGCAAGAAGATCTGAAGGAAGAAATTGTCGGAAAAAAATGTTACGATGTTTTATGCAGAGATGAAAGATGCGACCTATGTATTTCGAGCATTACCTTGGAAAAGGGCTCCATAATGCAAAAAAAACAAAAATTTAGAGATAAAACATATATGATTATATCTTCGCCTCTATATGGCAAAGATGGTGAAATTGAAGGCTCCGTGGAAGTATTCAGGGATATAACCAATGAGGTTATTCTTGCAGAAAAAATCAATGAAAAAAACAAAAAAATGAGCGAGGACATAAAATTTGCAAAAAATATGCAAAAACGCATGCTTCCTCCAAAAGGAACCTATAACGGCATCAGTATCGATTACTTGTATGAATCATCAGAATCATTGAGCGGCGATTATTTTGATGTTTTTGAAATAGACGAGAATAATACCGGCATTTATATCTGTGATGTGGTAGGGCATGGGGTAACGGCATCTCTGTTAACAATTTTTGTCAGGCAGTCCTTAAGAACAATTGCCAAAGGCAATATGAGCCTGAATAAAATAATGAAGGAGCTTCATAAAACATTTTTATCTTTGAATTTAGATTATGATAAATACTTTTCCGTATTTTTTGGAATATATAATAAAGATTCTCATGAATTTAAATATGTCAATGCAGGACATAACTCGGCACCGATTTTGATCAGGGATAACAGTATTAAAACCCTTATGCTTAAAGGGTATCCAATTGCTAATATTTTTGATAATGTTGATTATGCTGTGGGAAAAATTACCTTAAAGGTCGGTGACAAGCTGCTGCTTTATACTGACGGTATAGCAGAGGCAACAAATAGCGAGGGAATCCAATTCGGTGTTGACAATCTTATAAATACAATACAAACAGAAGGAAATATACTAAAAAACATAGAAACATCACTTAATAATTTCAGCACAGTTCATAAAGATGACTATGCAGCCCTATTAGCAGAAATAATCTGACAAGGGGACGGGAGTACTGTCATAAGAAAGGTGACTTAGGAGGGAAAAATGGAGAAGATTACACTTAATTTACATGGGAGCTTTATTGAAGAAAATGAATTAAAAAGAATTAAACCGGAAATCATGGCAGCTCAGAAGAGCCTTTTGAATAGAAAGGGAGTCAGCAGTGAAATGACAGGCTGGCTTGACTACATGTACAGAATTGAAAAAAAAGAATACGAAGAAATTAAAACAGCTGCAAAATATATTAAAGAAAACTCCGAAGCCTTCATCCTTTTAGGAATCGGAGGCTCTTATCTTGGGGCAAAAGCTGCAATTGAAGCAGTCAGAGGAGATTTCCACAATGAGTTATTAAGCCCTCAGGTATATTATGCGGGTCTGAATTTAAGCGGAGCATATTTGAAAAAACTTATCCGGCTGGTAAAGGAAAAAGAAATTAGCATTATTGTAATATCAAAATCGGGAACAACTTTGGAAACAGCTCTGTCATTTAGAATTTTCAGAGAGCTGATGGAGGAAAAATACGGTGAGGAATCAAAGAATCGCATCTTCGTTGTAACCGATAAGAATAAAGGTGCTTTAAAGAGTATGTCGGAGCTAAAAGGTTACAAAACATTTGTGGTTCCTGACGACATAGGAGGAAGATATTCAGTTATAACACCTGTGGGGCTTCTCCCCATGGCAGCGGCAGGTCTTGACATTGACAAATTTATGGAAGGCTTAAAGTCCGGAGCAGAAGAATATTCAGACAGAAATTTTGAAAGCAATGCCTGCTTGTTATATGCAGCTGCAAGAAACATCTTAAACAGACGAAATAAAGAAATCGAAATATTTGTAAACTATGAGCCATCCTGCACATCAATTGCCGAGTGGTGGAAGCAGCTTTACGGTGAAAGTGAGGGAAAAGAAGGAAAGGGCATTTTCCCGGCATCACTTAACTTCACAACAGACCTTCATTCCATGGGACAATTTGTTCAAGAGGGAAGAAAAATACTTTTTGAAACAACCCTCAGTATTGAAAACAGTCAGGATGATATGGAAGTTCCATTTGATTCCAATGATTTTGATAGATTAAATTACATATCCGGAAAAACATTCAACTATATAAACTCAAAAGCATTTGAAGGAACCTTCATGGCTCACAAGGACGGAAATGTGCCGGGAATTATTATTACTGTGCCCAAGATGGATGAATTTTATCTTGCCAAGCTTTTTTACTTTTTTATGATGAGCTGCGGCATAAGTGGATATACTATTAAGGTAGACCCTTTTACTCAGCCGGGAGTAGAAGCCTACAAAAAGAATATGTTCAGGTTGCTGGGGAATAAGGAGAAAATATGATTAAATTAGGAGAAATGCAGGATTTAGAAGTTGCTAAAAAGACAGATATCGGTGTCTATTTAAAAAGTGAAGACAAGGAGAAACCTGAAGACAGGGTTCTTCTTCCCATAAAGCAGGTTCCTGCAGGCACAAAAATAGGAGATAAAATAAATGTATTTATTTACAGAGACTCAGATGACAGAATCATAGCCACTGTAAAAAGACCAAAAATTGTAATGGGTGAAATAGCTGTCTTGAAGGTTGTTGAAATGTCAAGGATTGGCGCATTTCTTAACTGGGGTCTTGAAAAGGACTTATTCTTGCCCTTTAAGGAACAGATAGGCGATATCAGGTTAAACGGGGAATACATGGTTGGGCTGTATATTGACAAGTCGGACAGACTTTGTGCTACTATGAATTTGTTTAAAGTATTGAGAACAGATTCTCCCTACAAGGTTAATGATCTTGTAACCGGTACGGTTTTCAGCCTAAAAAGAGGTCTGGGTGCAATGGTTGCAGTTGACGGCAAGTATTTGGGCTTAATACATGAGGGAGAAATTTTAAAGCCCCTTCGTCCGGGACAGTCTGTTGAGGTGAGAGTAAGCAACATAAAGGAAGACGGAAAATTGGATTTAAGTCTTAAAGATGCTCCAAAACTTCAAATAGATAAGGACAGCGAAAAAATTCTAAAAATGCTGATTAAAAACAAGGGCTTCTTAGCCTTAAACGATGACAGCCGCCCTGAAGAAATTAACAGGATATTAGGTATGAGCAAAAGCTCTTTTAAGAAGGCTGTCGGTCGTTTAATGAAAAAAAGCTTAGTTATTATGACTAAAAGCGGTATTAAAATGCTTGATGATGATGTTAAACAGCCGCCAGTTAAAAAAACCGGTATCAGAAATAAGAGGAAGTAACTCAGCTTATAGTCTCAATTAATATAAGCTGATAATATACATAATAAAAAATACAAAGGAAAAGGAGATTTTATATGTCTACACCACACAATAGTGCCGTTTTAGGGCAAATTGCCGAAACTGTTTTATTGCCGGGAGACCCCTTAAGGGCAAAATTCATTGCAGAGAATTTTCTTGAGGATATTGAACAATTTAATGCAGTAAGAAACATGTTCGGTTTTACCGGAACTTATAAGGGTAAAAAGGTATCTGTTATGGGAAGCGGTATGGGATGTCCCTCAATAGGAATTTATTCTTATGAATTGATACATATGTATGGAGTTAAAAATTTAATTCGTGTCGGCTCCTGCGGAGCTTATGACCCTAATTTGAAGCTGTACGACATAATACTTGCCATGGGTGCAAGCACTGATTCAAATTACGCCTACCAGTATGATTTGCCCGGAATATATTCAGCAACAGCTTCATGGGAGCTTTTGTCTAAAGCTAAGAAGGTTGCAGATTATAATAACATAGAAACAGTTGTAGGAAATATCGTAACCTCAGATATTTTCTATGGGGATAATCCGGAAAACTGGAAGAAGTGGGCAAAGATGGGCTGTATAGCCGTTGAAATGGAAAGCTATGCTTTATATTGCAATGCTAACAGGGCAGGAGTAAATGCGCTTACAATATTGACCGTATCAGATTCCCTTGCTCACAAAACTGAAACAACACCGGAGCAGAGAGAAAAAGGCTTTAAAGACATGATGAAAATAGCCTTGGAGCTTGCTTAACATGAAAAAAGCTTGGGAAATTGCCTATGATTTGTATTCCAAAGCAAAGCCTGTTTTGTTAAGTGAAGATGAGCAAGGATGGGAGCCCTTAAAAGCAATATCCGATTTTTATGATAAGATGTTAAGAGCAGAGTGGTACAGCCAGGTACCCGGCTCCGGCGCACCTGAAAAACTTATGGTTGCAGCAGTACAGGCATTAGAGAACAGAGGATATATTGTTGAAAACGGTTATGAGCTATTGGAAAAAGGCATTAAATATTATGAAGAAGGAAATAATGTCCAGCTTCAAAAAATATCTGCTAAACTTCGAAATGAATTTTTAAATGCAAAAAAGGATCCATCTTCAACTTATTGGAACTATGCATATTACGAAAGCTTTGAGCAATATAAAAAAAGCGTAGAATTTCCAGATGCAGTTAATATTAATACTGAAGAAGAAAAGTTCAAAGAAAAAATAAAAGCCGGCTGGTTATCTCAATTAATCGGAGCAGCCATGGGCACCATGGTTGAAGGCTACACAAGCAAAAACCTTTATAAAGCATTTGGGGATGTGAAGGATTATTTAAGGGAACCGAACACATACAATGATGATATTACATTTGAAATAGCCTTCTTTGACGCATTTAAAAGCAAGGGTTATGATGTAACAAGCCGGGATATCGCACTGTCATGGATAGGACTGATACCAACAGGATGGTCTGCCGAAGAAATTGCCTTAAGAAATATCCGTTCAGGTTTATTGCCTCCCGACAGCGCTGTATTCAATAATCCTTTCAATGAATGGATTGGGGCTCAGATGCGAGGCGGAATATGCGGTATGCTGGCACCGGCAAACCCCAAGTTAGCTGCTGAGTTGGCATGGAAGGATGGACAGGTTTCTCATATAAACAACGGTATTTTGGGAGAAGTATTCAATGCTCTTATGACATCAATGGCATTTGTGGAAAATGACGTAAAAAAAATCGTAAGGGAAGCGATTACAATGATACCAAAAGACAGCGAATATTATTCCGTAATTGAATATGCATATTCAGCGTGTTTAAAGTACCATAGCTGGTTGGATGCTCACCAGGATTGTCAAAAGAAATATATTAAGTACAATTGGATTCACGCATATCCCAATGCATGCTGCGAAATTATCGCCCTCATGTACGGAGAAGGTGATTATGAAAAAACCCTTAATATAATTACCATGTGCGGAGTTGATGCAGACTGTAATGCAGGCATGATAATGCCGATTTTGGGAATTCAAAAGGGAATGGGTATCATTCCACAGAGACTGATTTCGCCGGCTTTTGATAGGTTAATAACCTATATGAGAGGCTATGAGGAAATTAAGCTGGATGAATTGGTCAATGATACTGTAAAATACATAAATGATGCAAAAATTAGGAGGAATTAAAATGAAAAAAGCACTATCATTGTTATTAGTTGTTGTTATGGTTTTTTCCTTAACAGCATGTACACAGCAACCGGGAGCTAAAGAAGGAGAAACTTACAAGGCGGCACTGCTGTTAAACGGAACATTGGGAGATAAATCATTCTTTGACTCCGCCCATGACGGACTTGTGAGATTAAGAGATGAGTTAGGCTCGGATGTATTTGATTTTGATGTCGAACAAATGGGAGCAACAGCTGCCGATGAGCCTAAATGGGCACCGACTTTGCTTGATTTCTGTGAAACGGGAGAGTACGACGTAATAATCATTGGTACATGGCAGATGATAGAAGGGCTTGAAGATGCAGCAACCCAATTCCCAAATCAAAAATTTATATTCTTTGATGAAACATTTGACTTTTCGAAAGGGGACTTTGACAACATTTACAATGTATTGTACAAACAAAACGAAGTATCCTTCTTGGTGGGAGCAGCTGCGGCATTAATGACTAGAGATGAAAGATTGCCCATGGTAGATCCTGAAACTAAAGCAATAGGTTTCTTGGGTGGAATGGAAAACCCCATAATCAACGATTTCTTGTTAGGCTATATTCAAGGAGCTAAACATGTTGAGCCGGATATAAAGGTTGCCATCGGATATGTGGGAGATTTCTGGGATTCTGCAAAAGGTAAGGATATAGCATTGGTTCAGTACCAAAGCGGCGGTGTTGACGTTGGCTACAATGTTGCAGGGGCTGCAGGCTTAGGACAAATTGAAGCGGCTGAGGTTGCAAAGAGATATGCTTTTGGAGTTGACTCTGACCAGGCAGCACTATTACCTGATCAAGCAGAATATATTCCTACATCAGCCCTTAAGAATGTAGGCAACTCACTTATCAGAGCAATAAAGCTTGACTTGGAAGGTAAATTGGCATACGGCAGCGCAGAATCTCTTGGTTTTGCTGAAGGCGGAGTTAACTTAGTAAAGGATGCTCACTATGAAGAAATGTTACCGGAAGATATCAGAACAAAAATTGATGAGTTAGAGAAAGATATTATAGACGGAAAAATAGTTGTTGATACTGCATTAGGAAAAACCACCGAAGAAATTGAAGCAATAAAAGCATCAGTACAGTAATTAAGGAGGGGAATCTACCCGTACTTGTGACAAGGGGACGGGGTTGTTGTCATCAACACCGTCCCCTAGTTTATTTAGCGGAGGAAAAAATGGGCGATAAAGTGCTTCAGATGAATAACATTATGAAAATCTATCCCAATGGGGTAGTTGCCGTTGAAGATGTTACATTTGAATTGGAAAAAGGTGAAATACATGCATTGTTGGGCGAAAACGGAGCAGGAAAAAGCACCTTGATGAAAGTATTGTTCGGAATAGAGTCGCCGGAGCAAGGAGAAATAATTTTAAACAGCCAAAAGATAGATATTAAGTCACCTCAGGACGCAATAAAAAAAGGCATAGGAATGGTGCACCAACATTTTATGCTTGTTCCCTCACTTACTGTTGCAGAGAATATTGTATTAGGTGTGGAGCCTAAAAAAAGTCGCTTTTTTATTGATAAGGAGAAAGCTTTTAAATTATCAAAAGAAACTGCGGACATGTACAACTTTGATATTGATGTTACTGAAAGGGTTGAGGAGCTGCCTGTGGGGCTTAAGCAAAAAGTTGAAATATTAAAAGCCCTCTACAGGGGAGCAGATATTTTAATATTAGACGAACCTACCGCGGTTTTAACTCCCCAAGAGACGGAGGAATTGTTTATCCAGTTAAAATTGCTTAAAGAAAAAGGGCACACAATAATTTTTATTTCACACAAGTTAGATGAAATTAAAGAAATATGCGACAGGGCAACCATAATGCGAAACGGAAAAGGCAAGGGAACCTACTTGGTTAAGGATATTACAACTGCAGAAATGTCAAGGCTTATGGTTGGCAGAGATGTTGTGACAACATTTGATAAAGTACCGGTTAATTTAAAAGAAACAGTGTTAAAGGTTAGAAATCTTTGCATAACAGGGACTACAGGAATAAAAAGGGTTGACGATTTGTCCTTTGATGTAAAAAAAGGAGAAATTTTTGGTATAGCAGGGGTGGAAGGAAACGGACAAGGACATTTGGTTGAAGTCCTTACAGGGCTTTCAAATAAATATAAAGGCCAAATAAGAATATTTGACCAAGATATAAAAAAATGCTCAATCAGGGAATTAAGAGATTTAGGAATGGCTCACATTCCTGAAGACAGAATGACCTTCGGCTGTGCAAAGAACATGAATATAATGGACAATATGTTTACAAATCAATATCATAAACCTGACTACTCCGGAAAGGTATTGCTTAAAAACAAAATAATTGAAAGCAGGGTAAATGAACTGATTAAGGAATTCAAGGTGAAGTGTAAGTCCTATAGACAAAGTGTTGCCATGCTTTCAGGAGGAAATATTCAGAAGGTTGTTGTTGCCAGAGAGTTTTCCACCAACCCTACAATAATAATCGCAAATCAGCCAACAAGAGGTATTGACGTAGGAGCAGCCTCCTTTATACGTCAGAGAATTCTTGATTTCAGAGATGCAGGCTGTGCAATTATCCTCATATCCGCTGACTTGAATGAGGTATTGGAATTAAGCGACCGATTGGCTGTTATTTACAAGGGCAGGTTTTCAGGTATATTTAAAGATGTTAAAAATGTTACTGAACTTGAACTGGGTAAATACATGCTTGGCATTAAAAAGGATGACAGACTGGAGGGTATAATATATGAACAGTAATACAAAATTAAACATATTGCGAACCCTGTTGGCTGTATTTATTGCTTTATTAATATCTTTCGGAATAATTTTTCTAACCAGTGAAGAGCCGGTCAAGGCAATAGTGCAGCTTCTTACGGGACCTTTGCAGAGCCAGAGACGCTTCGGTAATGTTATAGAAGCTATGATACCCTTAATCTTTACAGGTGTGGGAATAAGCATCATGTTTGCAGCCAATGAAATAAATTTAGCAGGAGAAGGAGCTTTTCACCTAGGGGGGTTAGCAGCAACATACTTTGCTCTAAATACTGCACTGCCTCCGGTTATAAGCCCCCTAGCAACCATAATTGTAGCAGGCTTATGCGGTATGATAGTTACCGGAATTCCTGCCCTGATGAAAATAAAGACGGAGTCCGATGTATTGGTTTCATCATTGATGATGAATTATTTGATTCTATATTTTTCAACATATATTTTAAGCAATATTTTGAGGGATCCGAAGGCGGGGGCTGTCGTTTCATATGCTGTTCCTTCTGTTACACAATTTGGAACTATTATCAGCGGTACAAGAATTCACATAGGGTTATTTATAGCCTTAGCCGTGGCAGTATTAGCTTATGTTTTTTTATACAAGACAAAACTAGGATATGAACTGCGCGTTACCGGAGAAAACAGAGAGTTTGCAAGGTATTCCGGAATAAATGTCGTAAAAATCACCTTGGTTTCACAATTGGTCGGAGGAACCATTTTTGGTATAGGTGGAGGAGTAGAGCTTCTTGGAATGTATAACCGTTTTACATGGACATCTCTTTTAGGCTATGGATGGGATGCTATAATTATTACAACATTGGCTAAGAAAAACCCCATTTATGTTCCTTTTGCAGCATTCTTCCTTGCATATCTGAGAACCGGCGCATCTATAATGTCACGCTCTACCGATGTAGTAACAGAAATTGTAACCATAACTCAAGGCATAATAATACTCTTGGTTGTTGCAGAGCAATTCTTGAGCAAATACAAACATAAAATTATTGCAAGAGAAGCAAAAGCAGCATTAGTCGAAAAGGAAGGTGAGTAATATGATACTTGATGCGATTTTTTCACCTGAATTTTTAAATAATACCCTAAGAGCAACAACACCCATATTATTTGCGGCATTGGCTTCTGCCATAGCATCCAAATCAGGAGTTATCAATATGGCATTGGAAGGAATAATGCTATTCACGGCACTTTTTGGTGTAATATTCAGTGCAGCTTTTCAAAGTCCTTGGCTGGGACTTTTAGCTACCATGGCAGTAGGAGGTTTCATAGGATTCCTGCTTGCATTTTTCGTACTAAGGCTGAAAACGGATGAAATACTTGCCGCAATTGCCATAAACCTCATTGCCAACGGAGCAACCATACTGATTCTTCTTTTTGTATCGGGAGACAGGGGTATATCTTCATCAATCCAAAGCATTATAATACCAAGGATAACCCTGCCTATAATAAAGGATATTCCATTTTTGGGAGAAGTTTTATCCAATCAGAATGTTTTGACATATATTTCGCTTATAATGGTGGCTGTGGTACATATTTTCCTATATAAAACTCCATTGGGGCTTCAAATTAGGGCTGTGGGAGAAAACAAGGATGCTGCTGAATCTGTGGGTATAAGCTCAAAAAAAATACGATATATATCATTAACCCTAAGCGGTGTTATTGCTTCATTGGGAGGATTTTTCCTTTCAGGAGGATACATGACCAAGTTTACCATAGGGATGAGTGCCGGCAGAGGTTTTATCGCATTAGCTGCCAGTGCCATGGGAGGGAATACGCCAATAGGCTCATTTTTGGTATCCCTGCTCTTCGGTGCAGCTCAGGCTCTTTCAAACATATTACAGCTTGGGGCTTGGCCTCATGAGTTGGTGCAGATGCTGCCATACGCAACAACACTCATAGGTCTTGGAGTATACAGCTATTCAAGAATGAAAAAAAGACAGCGGCTGACAGGAAGGTAAATGAAATGAAAAAACGAAATATTATTATAGACTGCGACCCGGGTATTGATGATTTAGTGGCAATATCATTTGCCCTAGCAAATGAAGATAAATTTAATATTCTTGGAATTACAACGGTTGCAGGAAACCAAACAATTGAAAAAGTAACATTGAATACATTAAAGGTATTGTCATATTACAATAGAAACATTAAAACAGCCATTGGACAAAAAAGACCTTTAATCAGGGAAAAAAGTGCAGTAACTAGTGTTCACGGAGAAAACGGCATGGGTGATTGCCACTTGCCCGAGCCAACTTTAGAACTTTATTCGGACAATGCAATAACTTTTTTAAGAGATACAATATTGTCTCAAGAAGAAAAAGTCACCTTGGTAGCGGTAGGTCCTCTTACAAATATTGCTTTGCTCTTAAAGGTTTTTCCTGAAGTCAAAGAGAAGATTGAGCTTATATCTATAATGGGAGGCTCCACCATAGGCGGAAACCGAACTCCTTATGCTGAATTTAATGTATGGGCTGACCCGGAAGCAGCAAGAATTGTTTTTGATTCAAGACTTCCGATTGTTATGAGCGGACTCACTGTAACACATTCAGCAGGATTATATAAGGACGATGTTGAAAGGTTAGCAAGTAGCAGCGGCAAGGCAACTCAGTTATGCGGGAAGATGTTGCAATACTATTTTAAAGGCGACCATGTTAAAGGAGGTACCTTTACACCTATTCATGATGCTTGTGCTCTCATGTACCTCTTATATCCTGAATTATATGAGTTTAGGCATATGCAGGTTCTTGTGGATTGCTCCGAAGAATTAAACAGAGGCAATACGGTTGCAGATACAAGAGATTGGGTTAAATATGACAGTACATATCCCAAGGTACTTACAAA
>JAAYPY010000129.1 GCA_012519555.1 Tissierellia bacterium
ACGCAAAAATCAATGATTGATTCATACAGGAATGCAGGGTGAACTTTTTGCCCGTCGACAATAATGCCCCAAGGGAGGTCCGTAGGTCCGCCATGGGCTTCTTGATTTATGAAATTACCCCACCTGCCGATTGCCTGACCTAAAATCAAGCTTGGCATAATCAAATCAAGGAGCTGAAGAACATTGATTTTTCTTTTTTTACAAAATACTATTCCCGTTATTATGCCGGCAATTACGGCACCATGGATTGCAAGTCCGCCATTTCTTATGTTGATTATCTGAGATGAATTTTGGCTGTAATAATCCCATGAAAATATAACGTAGTGTGCTCTGGCACCGATTATACCTATAGGCATAGCGTATAACAAAAAATCTATCAAGTCATCTTCCTTAAAGCCTGTTCTTTTAGCTTCTCTTAATGCTATAAGAACACCTATAAGCACTCCTGTGGATATTAATACACCATACCACATAACATCTATTCCAAATATAGTAAAAGCAACCGGATTCATTATGTCTCCTTTTAATGTTTTTTCCTATTATATATTTATCCTATATATTCGTCAATATGTCATTACTATAAAAATGCGGAGACAATTCACGGTTTTATGACAAGATCCCCGTCCCCTGGTCATCTTTAGCGTAACACTGCCTTGAATTTCTTAGATAATTCTTGAAGAATTTTTTCGTGTATTTTTTCTACTTCTTTTTCCTTCATGGTACGCTCTTTGTTTCTGTATGTAACAGAGAAAGCAGTACTTTTATATCCTTCCGTAATATGCTCTCCTTTATACACATCAAACAACTCAACACTTTCAATCAAATATGGGTTAACTTTTTTAATTTCTTTTTCCATATCTCCCGCAAGGACTTCATCCTTAACAATTACCGCTAAATCCCTTACCATTGAAGGATATTTAGGAAGAGACTCATATTTCCATTCTGTATTTTTATATTTAAGAATTTTTTCAATATCAATTTCAGCCAAGTAGACCCTGTGATCAAGACCGTAATTATCTGTAACCTTTGGAGATGTTTCTCCAAAAATTCCTATAAGATCATCATTCACGCATATTGCCGCAGTTCTGCCGGGGTGGAATGCGGCATTATCGGTCACGTATTTAACTTCTGCTTTAATTCCGAACCTTGTCAGCATTGCATAAATAATTCCTTTTAAATCAAAGAAATCATAGCTGCCGTACATTCCGATGCACAGCTTCAGCCCTTCAAGCGGTTCTTTAGTAACAGGTTGATCGAGTGGCATGAAAATGCTTCCCACTTCATATAGTTTTGCGCTGTCTACCTCACGGTTAGAATTTCTTTGTATTACTTCCAACATGTTGGGCAAGAGAGTTGTTCTCATGGATGAAAAATCTTCACCAAGGGGATTTAGTATCCTCACATAATTTCTTAAATGACTGTCTTCTTTGGCACATATATTGTCATATGCTTTTGGGCTTATGAATGAATAAGTGGTTATTTCATATAATCCCATACCGCTTAGTATGGTTTTGATTTCATCTTCTACCATGCGCAAATCGGATTTTCTTCCAACTCTTGTGCTTCCGCGCAATGGTTTTGATTCGATATTTTCAAACCCGTATAGCCTTCCTACTTCTTCGATTAAATCAGCTTCCTGCTCAATATCTGTTCTGAAATATGGTATTCTTGATGTTATTTTCTCTCCGTCATATACCGATTCAATCTCTAATGTATTAAGATACTTCAGCATATCCGCTACAGGTATTTCAACCCCTAAAAGAGCATTGGAGCGGTGAGGTCTTAAGGTTACCACAGGAGGCTCATATTCGCTTTTCCCCGCTTGGAGATATCCACCAACGACTGTTCCTGCACCAATCATTTCAATCAGCTGGCATACTCTGTTGCTGGCAATTTCACAAAGCACATACCCCATGGGTTTTTCGTTCCTTGCTGATGCTTCCGAGCGAAGTCCCAATTTTTTTGATGTCTCTCTTATGGATTTAGGATTGAAGTTTGCGGTTTCCAATGCCATTATTTTAGTATCGTCACTGATTTCCGAATAATGTCCGCCCATTACTCCTGCAATACAGGCAGGCTTTTGGGCATCAGCTATCACAAGCATGCTCTTATTAAGAATTCTTTCATTTTGGTCAATGGTAACTATCTTTTCTCCTTCTTTTGCTCTTCTTGCAATAAGCTTTCTGCCTTCCAGCTTTTCTAAATCATAAGCATGAATAGGCTGACCTAACTCAAGCATTACGAAGTTAGTAACATCAACTATGTTATTAATGGGTCTCATCCCGGCATCCATGAGGGTCCTCTGCATCCATAAGGGTGAAGGGCCTATTTTAATATCTTTAATTACCCTAGCATAAAACCTGGAGCACAAGTCTTCATCTTCGATTTCAACTCCATTAAGATAATCCTTAATGTTTCCTTCTTCATTTTTAATTTCAATTTTAGGAAACTTGAATCGTGTTCCCAAAGTAGCTGCAGCTTCTCTCGCCATTCCCACAATATTAAGACAGTCCGGTCTGTTGAAAGTAACTTCAACTTCCAATGCACTTCCGTTTAGCTCCAAAACTTCCTTTATATCTACCCCCAAAGGAGTTTCTGGAGGCAATATAATTATTCCGTCTCTTGATTCTTTTGGAATCACTTTGTCTTCAAATCCTAATTCTTCGTAGGAAACCATCATACCGTAAGATGGAAGCCCCCTGAAATTAGTTTTTTTAATTTTTAATCCGTTCGGTAATTCAGCCCCTTCCAGAGCAACAGGCACCACATCGCCTTTTTTGATATTTTTGGCTCCCGTAATTATCTGCAAAGGCTGGCCATGATTTGTGTCAATCTTTGTAACCACTAACTTGTCAGCATTGGGATGTTGATTTATTTCCAATATCTTTCCTGTAATAACGCCCTTTACTTCCTTGTTATAATCGATTACCGCATCCACATGGGAGCCGGTAAGTGTTAATTGGTCTGCCAATGTTTTATCATCAACATCTATATCTACATATTTCTTCATCCATTTAATAGGTGCTAACATTTACATCCCTCCTAAAATTGTTTTAAGAATCTCACATCATTTTCAAATAATAACCTGATGTTGGGGATTCCGTATTTAACCATGGCAACCCTGTCAATTCCCATGCCGAATGCATATCCCGAATATATTTCAGGGTCTATGCCGCAATTCCTCAGAACATTGGGATGAGTCATTCCGCAGCCTAACAGCTCCATGCTCCACCCTGTTCCGCTGCATGCGGGACATCCCTTACCCATACATATGGGGCAGGATACGTCAACTTCTGCGCTTGGCTCGGTAAATGGGAAGTTGTGAGGTCTGAAGCGGGTTTTCATGCTGCTTCCGAATAATTCCTTGACAAATTGGTCAATGGAGTCCTTGAGGTTTGCCATTGTAACGCCTTTGTCTACAACCAAACACTCCATTTGATGGAACATGGGCGAATGCGTATCATCCACATCGTCAAAACGGAATGTTCTTCCCGTGGAAACCATGCGAATAGGCAGTTTCCCTTCTCTTACGGCTTCCTTCATAACCCTGATTTCTACGGGTGATGTATGTGTTCTCAGCACTAACTCATCGGAAATATAAAAGGTATCTGACCAGTCTCTTGAAGGATGATCGTAGGGTGAGTTTAAGTCATCAAAGTTATTGGCTACCGTTTCAATTTCAGGACCGCCGATAACATCGTATCCCATTCGCATAAACACGCTCTCCAACTCTTCTTTAACCCTCATCAAGGGATGTCTTCTTCCTATTTCAGGATGTCTCCCCGGCATTGTTATATCCAAGGTTTCATTTTTCAGCCTCTTGTCTGACTCCCTTTCGTGTACTGCTTCCTTGGTTGATTGAATTTCTGCTTCTATAATGGCTCTCACTTCATTGGCCAATTTGCCCATTTCCGGTCTTTCTTCCTCGGATAATGAGCCCATGGAGCGCAAGATTGCAGTTAATTCGCCTTTTTTGCCCAAATATTGTATACGAATTTTTTCAATATCTGCATTGTCATCGCATTCCTTTAACCCGTTCAATGCTTCGGTTTTTAATTTTAATAATTGCTCCTTCATAAATACTCCTTTCAAAGAAATTATTATTCAAAGTCCTTTCTCCATAAAGTCCAAGTCTAAGGTTAGGTCATAAAAAAGGACTCCGTCCTCATAAGAGGCGAAGTCCGCGGTACCACTCTTTTTCACTTTTGAAATTATAGCTGACTATCTCAAAAGTCTTGTTTTAATAACGGTTTTCCCGTGCAAAACTACTTATTTTCATCTTGCAGGCTCCAAAGCGAAACTTCGGTATAAATGCCTAAAACCACTTGCAGCCCATGATGGTTTTTCTCTAAAAAGCATCAACTTATACTTACTGCTCTTTTTCATTGCCTAATATTTAATTTTTGACTACCCCTAAGTAGAGGTGTGTCTCCTTATCGCAAAATTATACTATATAAAAAAATTTATTTCAACAACTTTTTTCTAATTTCGTATATGCTTATGCCTGCTGCCACGGATGCATTGAGAGATTCTGCTTTTCCTGTCATTTTAATGGTTAAAGCCATATCTGAATTATTAATGATATGCTCTGCAACCCCTTGACCTTCGTTTCCTATTACCAGGCAGATCTTACTTCTATTACCCATATTTTCAAAAGTATATTCAGAATCAACCACTGTTGTTACCAGATAAAACCCTCTGTCCTTCAAAATATTTAAAATTTCTATATCACTTTCCGAATAAATAAAAGGAACTCTGAAAATTGCTCCGGCAGAGGCACGGACAAGCTTTGGATTGTAAGCATCCGCACATCCCTTATTCATAATCAAAGCAGCAGGTCCGAAAGCATCCGCACTTCTTATAATCGTTCCCAAATTGCCCGGATCTTGAATTCTGTCACACATTATTATGAAATTGTGTTTATCAATAATATCATTTTGAACTGCGGTATTTTTATTTATTACGGCAAGCACTCCCTGTGCATTGACAGTATCGGTCGCACTGCGAAAAACTTCCGCCGAACACATAAAAACCTTATTATTATCCATAGAAGCCATGAGCCTTTTAACTTCATTATTATCCAGTACTTCTTCGCTCACAAGCAAAAGCTTCATATCTGCCCCTTCATTAAGAGCTTCATAAACAAACTTAATACCTTCCAATACAAATGCATTTTCTTTATCGCGGAATTTTTTCAAATTCAAATTTCTTATATATTTAATTTTATTGTTGTCTCTGCTTGTAATAATATCCATGAATACTCCAAGGGGACACTCCCTTTTCGGTGTGTCCCCATAATTTTGATTTGCAGGGTTAGGGCATCTCGCAGTCTCGCTGCACATTTTTGTTTGCTCCCTCTGGTCGCACAAAACTGGCGCTCGTTGCGAATGACCTACCGCTATTTTTCTCTCCCTTTAGGTCGGAAAAATAGGGTTAGGGCATCTTTACTTGTTCAACTAAGCTTGTGAATCCTGCAGGGTCGTACACTGCCATTTCTGACAGCATTTTTCTGTTTATTTCAATATTGTTAACCTTCAACAAATTTATAAATTTGCTGTAAGACAATCCGTTTTGTCTTGCTGCAGCATTTATTCTTGCAATCCACAACTGTCTAAATTCTCTTTTTCTTAACTTTCTTCCTACATAAGCATATGAAAGTGACTTCATAACTGCTTGATTTGCTGTTTTATATAATTTACTCTTTGCTCCGTAATATCCTTTAGCAAGTTTCAATACTTTTCTATGGTTTTTCTTTGCATTTACAGCACCTTTTACTCTTGCCATTATTGTTCCTCCTTATGTTTTAATATGGTATTAATCTACCTATTCTTCTTTCGTCGGCTTCTGATACCAATGTGCCTTTTCTCAAATTTCTAATTGATTTAGCAGCCTTTTTTCCTGTGAAATGATTTTTCCCTGATTTTGATCTTTGTATCTTACCGCTTCCTGTTTTTCTAAATCTCTTTGCGGCTGATCTGTTTGTTTTAATTTTTGGCATAGTGGCTCCTCCTTAATGTTATTTTTTTGGGGTCAAAAACATACTCATATTTTTGCCTTCAACAGTTGGATGTTTATCTATAGTAGAATATTCCGATGTCATTTCAGCAAATTGCATCAATACTTCTCTGCCTATATCCATTTTTCCAAGTTCTCTTCCTCTGAAACGCACAACAACCTTTACTCTGTCTCCGTCTTCAAGGAATTTTGATGCATTTTTGGCTTTGACAGCTAAGTCATGTTCTTCAATATTTGGTGTCATCCTAATTTCTTTTACATTTATTACTTTTTGTTTCTTTTTTGATTCTTTTTCTTTTTTTGCTTGGGCATATTTATATTTTCCATAATTCATAATCCTGCACACAGGCGGTTCTGCATTAGGGGATACATTGACCAAGTCAAGCTTTTTGCTTTCAGCAATTTTTAAAGCCTCTTTTGTATTCATAATACCAAGCTGGCTTCCATCAGAGTCAATGACTCTTACTTCCTTTTCACGAATTTGCTCGTTGATTTGAAGTTCTTTAATAACTCTTCCCTCCTTTAAATTTCAGAAGCTATAAAAAAAATAGCGCATTTCACCGCTATCTTAAAAACACAAAATTATTGCATTTATTATTTAACCAGGCTGGCAGTTCACAAACGCCGCAAGGTGAGAAGCGGTTACTTCTTCTTGAACACTTAATCAGTATATACAAGATAACAATAAATGTCAACAATTATTTATCTATTTATGTCATAACTTTTTTTGTAATGGTAAAGATAAAACCAAGGTTAACACTATAGTAAAATTTTGACATAAGGAGGTAATATGAAAATTAAATTTTTCCCTTTGATAATTTTCTTTATTGTATATATTTTTTTATTTGCATCAATGCCTCAAAATATTAAATTACCGTTACTATATATAACACCATTAATATTATACACCTTATTTATTACTAAAACCATGTTAAATTTTATAAAAAATAAGCAGCGTTATGAAGATGACACAGAAGCAAATGAAATCGTGTCTTCAGTTTCATACTTTGAAAGGAAAAAGCCGGAAGAACCTAAAATTCAAATAGGCTTTGATGACGTAGCAGGACTTGAGGAAATTAAAGAAGACTTAATGGATATAATTGATTTTTTAAACAATGAAGACAAATACAGGTCCATGGATGCAAAAGTGCCAAGGGGCATTCTTTTGTATGGTCCTCCGGGAACCGGCAAGACACTTATTGCAAAGGCAATAGCAGGCGAAGCAAAAGCAACCTTCATTTATTCCAGCGGCTCAGAATTCGTAGAAAAATATGTGGGAGTTGGAGCAAAAAGAGTGAGAACCATATTTGAAAGAGCAAGGAAGGAATCACCCAGCATAATATTTATAGATGAAGTAGATGCGCTTGGCGCCAAAAGAAATGCCGACAGCAACAATGAAAAAGACCAAACATTAAATCAGCTTTTAATTGAGCTTGACGGTTTTAACAACACAAGCAATGTAATAGTTATTGCTGCAACCAACAGATTAGACCTGTTGGATGAAGCACTTCTGCGTCCCGGCAGATTTGACAGGAAAATATATGTAGGAAATCCCAATTACCATTCGAGACTAAAAATATTGGAAGTTCATACAAAAAACAAACCTTTAGACAAAAAAGTCCAGTTAAAGGATATTGCCATAAAAACCCATGGTTTTTCCGGAGCACAGCTTGCTAATATAGCTAACGAAGCAGCACTTAAAGCGATAAAGGACAAATCAAAAAAAATTAACATCGATAACTTTGAATTTGCCATTGAAAAAGTTGCTGCAGGTTTGGAAATAAAGCATTCCACTGTTTCAGACAAGGAAAAAAGAATTGTTGCATATCATGAGGCAGGTCATGCAGTTGCAGCTAAGATACTTAATATTGATAAGGTGCAAAAAATATCAATAATTCCCAGAGACAAGGCCTTGGGATATGTTTTAAAATTCCCCACCGAAGATAAATTTCTCTACACAAAAAACGAGCTGTGCAACAAGGTGGTTGTGCTGCTTGCAGGCAGGGCTTCCGAAGAAATATTCATAGGTGAAATATCAACAGGCGGTTCAAATGATATTAAGGAATCCACAAATATTATTTATGAGATAATTTGCAGTTACGGCATGGGTAGAAATACTCAAAATACATGCATTGACGAAAGACTGATAAAGTATTATTTAGACAATATAAAGGATGAAGCTCAGCAAATGACAACCGATTCCTATGACCGTGCCCTTTCGATAATTCGTGAAAATGAAGCTGTGGTTGATAAAATTGCCCAGCATCTGCTTAAATACGAAACAATGAATGCAGGAAAATTAGATGAGTTAATGGAAGAAGCTCAAAAACGAGCCCTGATATAAAAAATTTCGGGGACGGTTCTTTCCGTTCTATGAACACGAACGGAAAGAACCGTCCCCGAAATTGTCTCCGAAATTCGCTAAGTTCTATTTCAAGTATTCCATTGGGTTTTTTCTGACACCGTTAACTCTCACTTCATAATGAAGGTGATTTCCTGTAGATTCTCCTGTTGAGCCAATTTGTGCTATAGGCTCGCCTTTTGATACGGCTTGTCCATCCCGAGCCAGCAATTTTGAGCAGTGGGCGTACAGGGTTGCTATGCCGCCTCCATGGTCAACAATTATGTAATTTCCGTAGGAATAATGATATCCTGCAAATATTACAACTCCGTCATTTGATGAAAGAATATTTGTGCCATAGGGTGCTGCAATATCCGTCCCACCATGAGTCGACCATTTACCTGTTATGGGATGTATCCTTCCTCCATATTCGGATGTTATTCTGTAATGACCGGGTAGAGGCCATAATAATTCCCCGCCCGCATATTCAACAGCACGTTGTAATGCTATAATATCTTTTTCAATTTGCTTTGACTGTTCTTCCATGGCAGCTTCCTGTCTAAGAATTTCTTCTATATTATTTTGCAAACTTGCCATGTAGTTTTCTTTTGAGCGAGAAGCTATCAGAACTTCATTCTGCTTAGCATTCAAATCATTTATTACTGCAGTAAGCTCAAGTCTTTTAGTTTCCTGGACAATTTTTAATTCTTCAACTTCTGTTTTTTGTTCATTAATAGTTTTCAGTAATTCTACATCACTTTTAACAATCAATTGAATTAAATCCATTCTTGTCAAGGCATCAATAAGGTTTTCGGCATTTAGAATTATTTCCAGATATCCGCCTGTACCGTTCATATACATTGCTCTTAAGCGTTGTTCCAACACTTCGTTGTTTTTATCTATTTCATTGGTCAGTTCTATGATTCTTTGCTCTGATTCTGCTATGCGCATACTTATTTCTTGCTTTTGTACTTCTTGCTTTTCTGTTTCTAAGGTTAATGCTCTAAGCTCACTATCAAGAATCTGAATTTCTGATTCTATGGTTTTCTTTTCACCTTTAAGAACCTCTGCTTTTTGGCGGATTTCCTTAATTTGATTTTCTATTTGCTGCTGCTTGTACCTTAAATCAGCAATGCTTCCTCCTGCACTTACAGGGAAGATACTTATTATGGTTACTATTAACAGAAGTAATACAACACATTTTCTAAACATAACCCTCTCCTTAAATGCTTAAGAATTTTTTCAATGAAACTAAACTTCCTAATATTCCGATACCTATACCTATTGTCATAAATATTATGATAAGGTCATTTATAACCATCTCAACGCCCACCAAGTATCCTGACATACCTGATATTAGTGCTACGTAACGACCTGCGAGGTAATTGATGGAATAATTGTATCCTAACATAATAAGTAAAATTGCCACTACAGAGCCTAATAGTCCCAGCATGACACCTTCCAAAATAAAGGGACCTCTTACATATCCATTTGTAGCTCCAATATACTGCATAAGTTCAATTTCTCTTTGTCTGCTTAATACTGTAATCTTAATGGTGTTGGAAATAATAAATACGCTTATTAGCAAAAGTACTATTATTATTGCTGCTCCAAATCTCTTCACAAAATCAGATAATTTTATTAGGGTATTTACCGCATCTTGATAATACCTTACCCTATCTACGCCTTCAAAAGTTTCAAGCTTTGCAATCACTTCATCAGACTTGCTTACATCTGAAAGTTGTACAATATAAGTATCGGGAAAAGGATTGTTTCTTAAGTCTTGCAGCAAAATAGCGTCTTCGCCCCAATCTTCTTTAACACTTTCAAGGGCATAGTCCTTTGTTTGAAATGCAACTCCCAAAACTCCATCAATCTGTCTGAATGAGTTGCCCATTTCCTCTATTTGCTTTTCTTCAACTCCTTCCGCTATATAGACTGCTATTTGGTCGAAGGTTTCTTTGGCAACCATTGCCATATTATTGACATTTAAAACTATGATTAAAACAAATCCAAGTATAATCAATACTGCTGTAACAGAGCCGATTGAAGCAATACCCATCATTCGATTTCGCCACATGCTTTTAAATGCCTGTTTGAATATATAGCTAATCTTCTTTGGGTTCATCGCTGTATCCCCCTGCCTTGATGTCTCTTATAATAATACCATTCTTAAGCTCGACTACTCTTCTTTGAAAATGGTTTACTATTTCTCTGTCATGTGTTGCCATAATTACCGTGGTTCCTCTTCTGTTTACTTCTGACAATATTTTCATTATTTCCTTGGATGTTTCTGTGTCCAAATTACCTGTAGGCTCGTCCGCAATTACGGTTTCGGGTTTATTGATAATCGCTCTTGCGATTGCAACACGCTGTTGCTCCCCTCCCGATAATTCATCAGGATAATATTTAGCCTTATCACTTAATCCCACCATGCTCAGAACCAAAGGAACCTCTCTTCTTATGTTTTTTGCCTGGCAGCAAATCATTTCCATTGCAAATGCAATATTTTCATATACAGTCATCTTGGGAAGAAGCCTGTAATCTTGAAAAATGAAGCCTATATGCCTTCTGTATTCTGCCACGCTTCTTTTTCTTATTTTATTGATATCCTGGTTATTATATGTAATAATTCCTTGACTAGGACTGATTTCTCTAAGCAATAGCTTTATTAAAGTACTTTTACCGGCTCCGCTTTTTCCAACAATGAATATAAACTCACCATTATCAATTTTTAAATTAATATCTTTTACAGCGGTAAAAGTCTTTTTATATATTTTTGTAACATTATTAAACTCAATCACTGTTTCACCTCATAGCGTATAATATTAATATAACACAAAATGACAAAATTTCAACTATTATTATAATATTTTACAATATTTTTAAAGAAAATGAAATGTTTATTTTTAACATATATAAAAATATATGTCATCAAAAAAAGACTGCCTTCATTGAGACTTATATGAAATCCCAGATAAGACAGTCTTTAACAATTAGCTTAGGATATAAGTTAATTCTTGTATTGCCTTTCTAACACAACCTTCTGAGGTAATTCTTCCAATTCGGTTTTGACAACTGCAAAAGGATATGTAAGAACTTGTGCCGTTACATCACCGGGTTTGGGGTCCTTGTACTCTGCATATACGGTCAGCACTCTTTCCCCGTCTACATCGCTTAGAGTTATTTTATCTATTTCAACTTCGTATCCTGCTGTATTTTTTTCACCTCTTGTTACAACAACAAAAATTTCGTCATTTATTCTGCACACCAATGCTTTTTCTTTCATCCTGTAATTTGGAAGCACCTCGGTGATTTGTCTTGGTATGTTTTCCGGATTAATACTATCAAAACTCACGTTTTGTACACCCTTTCCTCTAAAGTATCTGAAAAAAAACAAAATTGCAGCAATGAATACTATAATCGCAACTATAGAAATTATTCTTTTCATGAACATCCCCCCATATATATACTCTTTATATTTTATTCTCCATGTACTTTTTTATGCTAAATATAAAAGGTTGTTTATTAAATATACAATAAAGTAATTGACATTAGTGCTTGTCTTTAAGTATAATTTAATATATGAAGGGAGTTGAAAATATGTCATGCAACTGTAGTGAATTTCAAAAATTAACAGCTGAACTGCAATTAATGAACAAAAGCATACTGGATATTGTAACAAAACTTGATGAGCAAACATCCATGCTTAACAGAGCTGTTTTCAAGTCTGCTACACATTGCGGCTGCATTGAAATACATGCAACAAAGCAAATATATTCACCTCACAAATCTTTGGAAGAAAATCAAAAAGAGTTGGATACCCACATTGAAGGTGAACTATGTCCTAAATGCAGAGATAAAATCGAAGAAGAAATGGGTGAATTATTGTTTTATCTGGCATCAATGTGCGAAGCGCTTAATCTTGACTTGGCGGATATTATGTCAAAGAAACATGAGCACCTTAAAACCTTGGGGTTATTTAACCTTTTGTAATAATAATGTACTAAATTTGACAAAAAGCAAAATGAGATCCTTTGTTATGCAATTGTATCTCTTTTTTTTGTATAATTATGGCAAGTTGTAAAATGAATTGCCCAAAAGAATAAAAAAAGATCCATTCCTGGATCAAATCAGTTATACTTATGTTGAAGACAAAAGTGACTGGAGTGAAACGGAATGGATCAAAACAATAATAACAT
>JAAYPY010000130.1 GCA_012519555.1 Tissierellia bacterium
GAGGCAAAAATAAAAGACATAGACAAAGAGCGTTTAGAGATTTTAGAAGCTGCCAGGCTTAAGGCTTCTGAAGAAAGTAAATTAATTCTTGAAGATGCCAAAGTTGAAGCAGAAGATATTAAAAAGCGCTCATTGGAAAGTGTTTCAGCAGATAAAAAACGTCTTAAGGAAGAAACACGTATCTATATCATCGAACTTGCTGCTATTATGGCCCAAAAATACATTACTCAAAATATAGATGACGAGACCCAAGATAGAATTTTTCAGGAATCATTAGCTAAGATGGAGGAAGCAAAATGGCAAAGCTAAGGGACCGTTATGCTAATGCGCTTCTGGAAATTTCAGAAGAAAGGGGCACCTTGGAAAAAGATTTAGAACAAGTGATTATGGTCAGAGATACCCTAAACAGTGCTGACGTGCAGAGCTTTCTTGTGCATCCGCATATTCCTGATTCAGCTAAACATCAACTTTTCCAAAAGGCTTTTTCTGATAAGCTTGCCAAGCATATAATGGGATTTTTATATCTCATGGTTCGAAAAAATCGAGAATTATTGATTGTTCCGGCTTTAACAGAATATATTGACAGTGCAAACAGGCGCTTTGGCAAAATAGAGGCTAAAGTTGTCTCAGCCAAGCCGCTTACGGAGGAACAAACAGAATCCATCCGCATGATATTATCCAGACAAATAAATATGGAAATAAAGATTAAAACTAAAGTCGATCCTGATGTAATAGGCGGATTTTATATATTGGCGGACGGACGTATTTTTGATTCTACCGTGAGATCTGAACTGAACAAGATGAGAGAACGCTTAAAGAGAGGTATAGAATGATAGTTAATACAGATGAAATCAGCATGGTAATAAAAAACCAAATAGAATCTTACTCATCAGAGCTAAATTTTTCTGAAGCAGGTACCGTCATACAGGTTGGGGATGGCATAGCAAGAGTATACGGCTTATATGGTGCAATGAGCGGTGAACTTCTGGAATTTCCCAATGGGACCTATGGGATGGCTCTGAATTTAGACGAAGACAGCATAGGTGTTGTTATCATGGGCTCTGATGCAGGTATCAAGGAAGGGGACCCGGTTAAATTGACCGGAAGAATGGCAGAAGTTCCTGTTGGTGACGGTATGCTGGGACGCGTGGTCAATGCTTTGGGAGAGCCCATCGACGATAAGGGTGCTATTGCGGCGGATTCTTACCGCAAAATAGAGAATAATGCACCTAATGTTATCATGCGCCGGGAAGTGAACAGGCCCTTGCAGACCGGTATCAAGGCAATCGACGCCTTAGTTCCCATTGGGAAAGGTCAGAGGGAATTGATTATAGGGGATAGAGAAACAGGAAAGACAGCAATTGCCATTGACACAATCATAAATCAGAAGGGCAAGGACGTGTATTGTGTCTACGTTGCCATTGGACAAAAGGCATCAACTGTAGCGCGTATTATCAAAGTGTTAAATCAAACCAGTGCTATGGCTTACACTACGGTGGTCTTAGCTACTGCCAGTGACCCTGCCCCTTTGCAGTATATTGCTCCTTATGCCGGCTGTGCAATTGCGGAAGAATGGATGTACAAGGGCAAGGATGTGTTGATTGTATATGATGATTTATCAAAGCATGCGGTTGCTTACAGAGCAATAAGTTTGCTTCTAAGACGTCCGCCCGGTCGTGAAGCATATCCGGGAGATGTCTTTTACTTGCATTCAAGACTGTTGGAACGTGCAGCCAGCCTGAGTGATGAATACGGCGGCGGTACTTTAACTGCCCTGCCTATAATAGAAACTCAAGAAGGCGACATATCCGCCTATATACCGACCAATGTAATATCAATTACGGACGGACAGATTTATTTGGAAGCCGATTTATTCAATAACGGTATACGCCCGGCCATAAATCCCGGTTTTTCGGTTTCTCGTGTTGGGGGCTCGGCTCAGATTCCTGCAATTAAAAAAATAGCAGGTCCTCTAAGAATTGAATTTGCACAGTACAAAGAATTAGCTGCTTTCTCACAGTTTGGTTCAGATTTGAATCAAGATACCATTGATAGATTGAATCATGGGGAACGAATTATGGAAGTTCTAATACAGCCTCAGTATAAACCCATGGCTATTGAAGACCAGGTCTTGATGTTTTATGCCTTAAGCAAGGGGCATCTCAGCGGTATAGAATTAGGGCGCATCCACAATTTCCAGAAGGAATTCATCCACTATGTGGATACACATGCTGCCCATATCAAGGAAGAGATAGTAAAAAGCGGTGAGCTTTCGGATGAATTGGTCGAAAAGATAGAAGCTGTCATTGCAGAGGTTAAGAAACAATACAATTACAGCTGAGGAGGCACCTAAATGAGTTCTATGAGAGATATCAAACAAAGAATAGAAAATGTTCGTTCTGTTGAACAGATTATTAAAGCCATGGATATGGTCGCCTCAACCAAGCTTGTTAAAATCAGGGCACAATTGGAAGGTGTCCGTCCCATCTACCGTGAACTTAAAAGAGTGGCAGAAGAAGTCGGCGGCTTAGAGGGTGCAAAAGAGCATCCATTCTATAAGGAACGGGAAGTAAAAAATTCCTTGTATATTGTTTTTACAAGCGATAGAGGTTTAGCCGGAAGCTATAATGCAAATATTACGGCAAAGGCTTTGGAGCATATGAATCAAGAAAAAAAAGAAAAAATAATTACTGTAGGCTCTAAAGGATATGAGTTCTTCAAAAGAAAGGGCAAGAATATTGTGCAATCAGTCGTTGACGTGATTGATTCGCAGGTATATTATGGAAGCGAAAGCCTTGCAAAATGGCTGGTTGACTACTATATGAAAGGCGAAGCCGATGAAGTGTTTATTGCTTATACACACTTTATGAGCGTACTAAACTATGTTCCTGTTGTAGTGAAATTGCTGCCTTTACCGACTAAGGATACAGTCAGCGATGATGAAAGGAAATATGAGCCCGATTTAGAATCATATATAGACCATATGATTCCCTTGTATCTTCATATGAAATTATTCAGAGCATTTTCGGAATCTCATACCAGCGAACAAGCAGCACGCATGGTCAACATGGATGCAGCAGGAAAGAATGCTTCAGAAATAATAGAGGATTTAACACATTTATATAACCGAAAACGTCAGACAGCTATTACACAAGAACTCAATGAGATCGTAGGAAGTGTAAATATTTTGAATAAAGGTGGTCTAGATGACAGTTGAAAATAAAGGAAAAATCATACAGATAATAGGAGCGGTAATTGATATTCGATTTGAAGGTGAATTGCCCTCATTGTATAATGCCATTGAAGTGCCCTTTAAGGGAGAGACCTTGGTGTTAGAGGTTATGCAGCATCTTGGGGACCACACGGTTCGCTGTATCTCCATGCACCCTACAGACGGCTTGACTAGAGGTGTGGAAGCCATAGACACCGGTTCTCCCATAACGGTACCTGTAGGCAAGGAAGTTTTAGGCCGCATGGTAAATATTTTAGGTAATCCTATTGATAACAAGCCGGATTTAGAAGCCATAGAATACTGGCCTATTCACAGGGATCCTCCAAGCCTCACTGACCAGATTGCTCAGCCTGAGATATTGGAAACAGGTATAAAAGCAATTGACCTGCTTTGTCCTTTCTCAAAAGGAGGAAAGATAGGTTTGTTTGGCGGTGCCGGAGTAGGGAAAACCGTACTTATTATGGAGTTAATAAACAGTATCGCCAAGGAGCACGGCGGTTATTCGGTTTTCGTAGGCGTAGGCGAACGTACTCGTGAAGGCAATGACCTTTATAATGATATGCAAAATTCCGGTGTTATGGATAAGACAGCTCTAATTTTTGGTCAAATGAATGAGCCTCCGGGAGTAAGAATGAGGGTTGGTCTTACAGGACTAACTATGGCAGAATATTTCAGAGATAGAGAGAGACAGGATGTTTTGCTCTTCATTGACAATATTTTCCGTTTTGTTCAGGCAGGTTCAGAAGTTTCAGCATTATTGGGGCGTACACCCAGTGCCGTGGGATACCAACCGACTTTAGCAACTGAAATCGGTATGCTGCAGGAGCGCATTACATCGACCAAGTCAGGCTCAATAACTTCTGTTCAGGCAATTTATGTGCCTGCGGACGACTTTACAGACCCGGCAACTGCTACGACTTTTGCCCACTTGGATGCGGTTACGGTTTTATCCAGAGGAATTGTAGAGCAAGGAATTTATCCGGCTGTAGATCCGCTGGGCTCCTCATCTCGTATATTGGAAGCAAACATCGTAGGAGCAGAGCATTACAGCGTATCACGGAACGTTCAAGCCATACTTCAGCGCTATAAAGACCTTCAGGATATTGTTGCTATCCTTGGTATTGATGAACTGTCTGAGGATGATAAACGGACAGTAAGCAGGGCCAGGAAGGTACAGCGCTTTTTGTCCCAGCCTTTCCATGTGGCGGAGAAATTTACATCAATACCGGGACGTCATGTTACTATTGATGAAACAGTTAGAGGTTTTAAAGAAATAATCGAAGGAGTTCATGATGATATACCGGAAGGCTATTTCCTAAATGTAGGCTCTATCGATGAAGTAGTCGATAAGTTTAAGAAAGCACAAGGTGTATAAAATGGCAGATAAAAAAATCACCCTTAATATAACCACACCTCGCGGACTTAAATTCGTTGAAAAGGCAGACATGGTTGTTATGCGCTGCATCGACGGCGACTTAGGCGTGCTTTATGGCCACGCTCCCCTTTCAGCGATACTTGGTGATGGAATTCTTCGGATTATAAATAACGGCAACGTGAAGAAACTTGCTTTATTCGGCGGTGTAGCTGAGATTGGAAAAAACATTGTGAATATTTTCAGCACCATAGCTCAGAGACCGGAAGAAATCGACTTAGAGCGTGCCGAAGCAGACCGTCAAGAATTAGAAGCTTTATTCCAAGAGAAAATTGAAGAACGTCAGATACAAAGCTCTCTTATCTTGTTGCGCCGTACCTTGGTTCGAATCGAAGTCAGCATGGACTTGGAAGAAATTGAATACTTCGAAGAAGAAAGTGAAAAAAGAGAATTCTAAAATTCTGGGGACGGTTCTTTTAGTTCCCAGGATTTTTTTATGACAAGGGGACGGGGGTACTGTCACTATTGCAACATTGGTTCCTCCCACCATCCAAATGAAATATTGCCTGAACCGGGCAGGGTTGGACTTTGGGGGTTTGATATAAATATTAAATACGAGCCGCCGGGAGGAAATATAAATTTACCTTCTTCCTCTGAATTTATGGTAGTACCGGCTAGACCGTATCTGCCGTAAGCTTGGACTCCGCCGCTTGGCAAACCCCTGACTGCAATAGCATATTGAAGCTGTATATGAGACTGAGGCTGCGGAGAAATTGCCAAATTTGATGGAGTAACAGATTGAGAATATTGGATAAATCCGGGCGGTGTACTGTTAAACCAGATTTGCACACTGTAGGGTGTTGAATATATATCACTTACAGTCCAAGTATTTACAAATAAATTGACGCCGGAATTGGGCGGATTATATAGTCTTGCCCATGCGTTGGTAGCATTGCCAAATCGTAAATTTGGAGCTGTTCCGATGAAATATTTACCCTCAATAGATTTCATTAAGCTTATAGGAACATTCACATTGTAATTAATAAAATTTGAATTAATATTTACAGCTCCTGCAAGCTGTTGATTTTGTTTAAATAATAGATGGTTATTCATTGGATATTCAACCTTTCATATTATAGTTATTTATTATATGATATAATATATGAAAGGTGAATTTACCAAGTCTTTCTGAATTTAAATACATAATCTTTAATTTAAGAAAATAATTAGGAAAGGGGAAAAATTGAGCAATCCATTATATAATGTATATGGATAACAAAAATTATAAAGAGAGAATAGAAAGCAACAGGGAATTAATGAAAAGTGCATTCACGGAAAAAGGACATAAATCAGACCAACAAAAACAGCTGCCACAACCGCCTTTAGCTAAACAATCAGTCAATGAAAACAAAATTGCACTTACCAAAGATTTCTCAGGCATAATTAAAGAATCAAATATTTTAACGATTATCAATGAAAGAAAAAGCCACCGTGTTTTTAAAAAAGAAAGTATAACATTAGAGCAGCTGTCATTCTTATTATGGGCTACTCAAGGCGTAAAAGGAATAAGAGGAGATAATTATGCTACAGAAAGAACTGTTCCATCAGGAGGTGCCAGACACCCGTTTGAAGTTTACATAGCAGTTATTAATGTAGAAGGTTTAGAAAAAGGAATTTATCATTATCTGCCGCTAAGTCATGAATTAGAGTTAATCAGGTTATTAGACAATGTGGAAAACGCTGTAGTTGAAAGTCTTGACAATCAAAAATGGACAGGGAAATCAGCAGCTGTATTCTATTATACCGCCATACCATATAGAAGTGAGTGGAGGTATACAATCAGTGCACATAAATTAGTATTATTGGATGCCGGCCATGCAGCTCAGAACTTATATATTGGATGCGGGGCAATAGGGTGCGGGACTTGTGCCGCAGCAGATTATAATCAGGAATTAGCCGATAAATTACTGCAAGTAGACGGCAAGGATGAATTTGTAGTATATACTGCTCCCGTTGGAGTTATATAAGAGGCACCAAACAATGATATGAGGTATTTTCATGAAGGTTGCAATAATTGGTTACAGTGAACAAGAATGACAGCTGGGTCATTGACGGCAATTATACCAATCTTCAAATATTGAATTTATCAAGAAAAACAAAATTGGTATTATGATAAACGACCTTGCTGATTTGCCATATATACTGGATTATAACATCAACAACCTGAATACTTCCGATAAATACGTAAAATATGGCTTTGGATATTAAAATAAATTTACATCCTGAAAAAGCTGCAGAATTAATTAATCATGGAATTGTAGAGGGAAGTATTACAGGGGTACTGATAGATAATTATGTGGTACATGGTGATGATGGAAAAGTACATTGTGTATCTGGAGGAGGCGGGGAAGGCCCATTCCGCTTTGATTGGGGTGCATCAGAAAGCTTTGAATACTGCGTTGAAAATACATTAGCACAGTATAAAATTTAATTAGAATTTATATAGGCAGATAAGAATGACAAACAATAAGAGGTAAGTATGATAGAAATAGGCGTAAGCAATTTAACAAAAGCGTATGGAGCAGATTTAATATTTGAAAATGTAACCTTTGATGTTAAAACTAAAGATAGAATAGGATTATTGGGTAGGAATGGAACCGGCAAAACTACATTGATGAAAATTATGGCCGGATTAGAGGATTATCAGGCAGGTCAGGTTAGTAAACGAAAAGGCATGACTATCGGATATTTGGAGCAAATACCAAACTATGAGGATGATAATACGGTTCTTGATGTGTTAAATGAAGCATTCAGCAGATTAAGTGAATTAAAGCTTCAAATGGAGGAGCTAGAAAAGTCCTTTGACAGCTTAAAAGGCGAGGAGCTGAAAGCTGCCATTGATAAATACAGCTCTATTCATGATATATATGAATTATCAGGCGGTTATAATACTAAAGAAAAGTTGAACCGAATTCTTTTTGGTCTTGAAATAACGGATGATATGCAAAAAAGGCTCTTTAATCAGCTTAGCGGCGGTGAAAAGACCAGGGTTATTTTAGGAAAAATTTTGCTGGAGGAACCGGAGCTTCTGCTGATTGACGAGCCGTCAAACCATTTGGATATAAAATCTATAGAATGGCTGGAGGGTTATTTGAGCTCCTACGATGGAACCATGGTTATAGTCTCCCATGACAGGTATTTTTTGGACAGGGTCGTTAATAAAATAATAGAATTGGACTCTGACGGCGTAGAGATATATACCGGTAATTATTCAAAATATGTCATTGAAAAGGAATTAAGATTTATTTTGGCAATGAAGGAATATGAAAACCAGCAGAAGAAAATTAAAAGGATGGAGGAGCAAATCCAAAGATATCGCATTTGGGGAGAAATGCGGGACAGCGACAAGATGTACAAAAGAGCCAAGGAATTAGAGAAAAGGCTCGAAAAAATCGACAGGATAAAGAAGCCTATGATAGATAAAAAATCAGCTGACTTCCAATTAAAGGGAGTTGAAAGGACCGGGAATGAAGTAATAAAGGTCAGCAGTATAAAGAAATCCTTTGGCTCAAAGGAACTGTTCAAGGATGTAAGCTTCACCTTGTTTTATAAGGACAGCATGTGCATCCTGGGTGAAAACGGAACGGGAAAATCAACAATATTAAAGATTATCCTGAATGAAATAAGCCCGGATGAAGGGGAAGTCAAGATTGGTTCTAAAGTTAAGATAGGATATCTTCCCCAAGAAGTGAGCTTTGACAAGGAAGACATTTCAATTGTTGATTATTTTTCCTATTATTACGGAATATCCCTTGGGGAAGCCAGAAGGGAATTAGCTAAAATCTTATTTACCGGTGACGATGTGTACAGGCATATTAATACCTTATCCGGCGGAGAAAAGTCAAGGCTTAAGATTGGCATGCTGATGTATGAAAAAGTCAACACCTTAATACTTGATGAACCGACAAATCATCTGGACATTGAATCGAGGGAGGTTTTAGAGGAAAGCCTGATAAATTATGAGGGAACCCTGCTGTTTGTGTCCCACGACAGATATTTTGCGGATAAAATTGCAACCTGTATAGGAGAAATAGAAAACAAGAAATTTAAAATGTATGATTTTGACTATGAAGGTTATAAGCAGGAA
>JAAYPY010000021.1 GCA_012519555.1 Tissierellia bacterium
TTTTACAGGATTACTTAGTCCCGTTAATATTAACGGGATATTTTTTTTGTGTTTTGTATCTGTTGTTTTTAGCTTCCTAAACAACGTCATTTGTTTCATAAATGCAAATAATTTAGTATTTCCCGCCCTTTAAAGGAGATATTATTTTTACGCTTTCATTTCGGCAATTGAATTACCGAGGATTCCCGCTTGTTTTCCTAAACCAAACCGCTGATAAAATCTATAGTCTTTCTTTTTTTTTGTTTTTACGGAGCAAAGAAACCGGAAATAAATCCCATAGCTTGAGGTGCAAATACTATCAGTGAGTAAACAACTCCACAGACAACCATTCCGACTATGCCCTTCCCAACCAAGGACCCGTCTCCGAAAGCTCCTATGACGGTTAGGAATGCAGCTATTATAAATGCTATAATCAGAACAGGCTGCGAACCGTATTGCAGTAAATCAATTATTTTAGTGCTTTTTCTGTCTATATATCCTTTCAAGTTTTCAGCAGTCGCTTTCTCCGCTGATTCATCTATTAATGCTCTAAGACTGGTATCAGCTTCGTATGGATCTCTTACCTCTTCTTCATCATCATCGGGATTATACACGTCTGCCATAGCAGGATATATAGAAAAAACAATCAAAAGCACCAGTAAAAGAAAAGCTATTTTATTTTTCATGACTATGACCTCCTTTTGCTATATAATACGTATTTTTATTATAAAATATTCCAAAACTTAGAAATTTATTTATAAAAGTACAGTGCCGGATTAATTCTCTGCCCTTTTCTAATTACTTCAAAGTGCAGGTGAGGACCGGTCGAGTATCCGGATTTCCCTGAATATCCAACAAGCTGTCCTCTTTTTACCGCTTGCCCGGCTCTTACTATTATTTCTGACATATGGGCATATTTTATATGATAATCGCCCGCTTCAAGCTCAACTATATTTCCATAGCTGTTCTTATAGCCCGCAAAGGATATTATCCCGTCGGTAACCGCATAAAGCGGGGTGCCAAGGGGAGTTGCATAATCTATTCCGTTGTGAGTTGAAGGAGTGTATGATATAGGATCAATTCTGGGACCAAAGGGGCTTGTTATTCTGTAAGCAATAAGTGTCGGGTTTATAAAATCTTCAAGCTCTGAAGCAATACCTTCCACATACTCCATAGCTCCTCCTATGCCGCCGTAGTAACTTGCGTTGCCGAGGAAGAGGAAGTTGGTGGAAAGATTGTCTTCACTCATAAGGTTTATGACATCATCATATGAAGAATAATAGTCGGAATAATTACTGAAAGCCAAAGTCTGGGATAAAATGCTGTCTATGTCTGTTTCTCCCATCTTGTTCACATGGTAGTTTGAACTTTCAGAATACTCAACCCTGAATATGCTTCTTACATCGGCAACAAGACTTTTAAATCCCTGAGATATATTGTCCCATGCCTTTTTCAGCCAGCTCCTGTTCTTGTACTCCTCATTCATTAAATCAATGGCTGATATAGCATCAAAATCTTCAGTAGTTTCAGTTGTTTCAATGCCGGTCAAATCAGTAATGGATTTTGCATAATAGGAAAGGACATGTTCAACGTACATGTCGTCCCCGCCGTTTGTGTAATACTTTCTGTAATTCATCCACCCTAAATCTTCCTGATTGTCTCTTACCTGTTTGTAGGTTTTTCCGTTTTCAATAGCGTATCTTTCTACAATATTTTTGGTGCCCGTGGGTCCGAAATTATATGCCTGAAGTCCCATCAGGATATTGCCGTTGAAATAATCTATACAGTGTTTTAAATAAGCTGCCCCTGTTTTAATGTTAGTTTTTACATCAGTTAAATCTTTTCTATCTACAGAAATCCTTATTTCATCCCCGTCGGCAGTTTCAACAAGGAAGGATTTTGGAGGCTCAATCTGCATAAGCCCTACAGCTCCCTTAGATCCTAAATAATTCTGATGCTCTCCGCCTGATTCCTGAGCCCCTATCGCAACCAAAAGATAAGGATCAAGACCGAATTGGTCTGCATAACTCCTGAACATTGAAAAATACTGGTAAGATTTATTATATGGATCTGATTCGATTTTTGAGGATGTTTGAATGCTTCCTATGGAAGTCCTTCTTGTTCTTTCATTGACTCCCGCAAAAACATTTAAAACAGACAGCTTGTTTATTATTTCTTCCTTTTCTTCAGCTCTGTCGCTGAAATTAAAATCAGTCATTACTCCTTTAGGTACATATGCTTCATAATTACTTAGATAGTCCTTCAGGTATTTTATCCCGCTTAAATTTTCGGTACTTGACTTTTCTACCGGAATGTACTCAACAACGGTACCCATCCTGTATTTATACAAAGGAACTTCTTCTATTTCAATAGTACCGTCTTCAAGCACATACTCAATGTATGCGGTATCATATCTATATCTTGTAACATCGGCATATTCGTTTGATGAAGAGCCGTCCTTTAAGTTCCTTAAAAACATATCCTGCTGCTCATATACATAATTGACATCGCCAGACTGGGTTATAGCAGTTTCAATTACATATACCGGCTTATTTGTTCTTGGAATTTCAACCCTGAAGGGTTCTTTTGTTTTTACATTTACCACAGTGTTTCCTACCTGTATGTCCTTGCTGGTATACACCCCTTTTACATAATCTTTTTTTTCATATTCTTTATAATACAAAATAGGGGCAAAACCGTAATCCCATGCTCCTTCTGTCTTTTCGCCGGTAGGAAGGCCGTCTTTGTATTTTATTGATTCGGCAACCAAATTCCCGTCTTCATCAACCAAATCTTTCAGCTTTCTATGCTCTAAATCAGCATACACCGGTTTTATAAACTGCTCGGGATATTTAAACAAATATTCATTAGCTATTTCATCAAGCGATAAAAGAAAATAGTTATTTAAATAAAAGAAGTTTTCCTTTCCGTGATAATCCGTATATTTCACAAATTTATCGGTATCGTCCGCAAAGGATAAAAGAGTATTCCCTCCGTCTATTGTCTTGTAATAGGACTGAATGGCCATAAATTTATAATACAACTCAACAAGATTGTTTTCATTTGAAATATCAGCTGCTATAGGCTTTATATAATCTTCGGTTTCCGTATATATGATTTCATTGGTATGGGTAGTACCTACATTGTATTCGCTCATGGACCCTCTTTCGCCAAAAAGAGCATATGATGAAATAGCGACAACCAATATTATCACACCGAATATAAGAACAAAAGGAAGACCGAAAGCCTTTACCATCATCAGAATAGATTTTTTTAATACTTTTCCGCCTACCCTTAAGGTCTTTCTGCCGCCTTTTCTTACAAAACCTTCTGTTAAGTTTTTTAACGATTCTTCACTTCTCGGGTCATAGTATCTCAAGATTATTACCTCCTTACAATGTGTCTTATCTATAATACGCATTCCGTTTTTTAAATATTCCTTTTGGAAAAAAAATTAAAAAGCTACGGAACACCGTAGCTTTAAAATAATGTAGAAACTAACTTTATTTTACCTATTGATTGACGAGGGCCTTGAATACTGGCTTTCATCAGAGCCGCCGGAATAACCTGTGCTTTCGCTCGAAGTCTGAGACTGAGGTTTTCTTGCAAATTTTGCATCTCTTTCTTCAGGGGTTCTGGAAGATCTGGGGGCTCTCTCGAATTTTCTGTCTCTTGCTTCAACTTCCTCCCTGTCTTTTTTAACCTGTTCAGACTCTTCACCTGAACTTGAGAAGAACTTATCCAGCTTTCTCTCAAAATTCTTGCTTACAACAAATGTCTTCATGGCTATAAGACCGGTAGCGGTGCTCTTTGCTATATTTCCTGCCACCTTAGCTGTTGTTCCTCCCCTCTGGAAGATCATTTCCCTTATAATTTCTGATATAGGAAGCATTGCATACACAAATACCAAAGCTTCTATTCCACGAATGTTTACATAAGGAACCGACATTAAGAATCCTAAAACAAGAGCATTTATAGGCTGGATAAAAATGTTTGAAAGAAGCATCTTCGCCCATTCTATTGTTATTTTCTTATATGATTCCCCGAAGGTTATAAACACTATAAAAAGCGGAGATGCGGCAATCAGGAGGGCTACAATAACCGCCCTTATGATATATTGTATATTTATCAGTAAGCTTGCCCCGAAGTGAGCAATCCCTACCAGTATTGCAGCTATTCCGTTCCCGTATTTTGGAATCGAGGCGTAAAATCCTGATTTTGCTTCCGGGGACATCACATTTGAAAACACATCTGTTAATAAATAGCTGAATTTCAAAACCATATTAAGAACCGGGAACAGCATAACAAGCATCAAGCCTACCAGAATTAAACGCTGAACGCCCACTATTACGTCAACCCTCACTGATGTGGTCATGGAGGCTAAGTTCTTCCTAAACACCAAGCTTATAATCGAAAGCAGAATTGAAACCCATCCTATAGCTTGGAAAATCATGAATACTACGTTAATTGAATTCTGCCACCCTGAAGGGAAAACCCCGTATATATACATGGCTGAACCCCTTGTGCCTTCGTTAAATACCAAGTCCGGTATTGAAAAGAGTCCGAGAAGAACTTCAAGACCGCTTACTATTCCGCTTACAGCAGATGAAATCATTCTTGAAAGTATATTGGGTTTCTCAACCTGATTCCCTATATTTGCTGCGGTAATCTGGTGGTCGTCAAAATATTTCCAAGCCTGAACAGTCATATCCTTCCATGTAATGTATTCGGTACGGTCATTATCATTAGAAGTGTATTTCTTCATTCTGCAGGCATAGCTTACTGTTTCTTCGCCTGACTTGGAAATGGTTATAAAATCGTCATCATCCAAGGTTTCTTTCCTTCCGTCTTGGTCAATGTCGTAATTAAGGTCCAGATATACCTTACCGCTTTTTACGCCCCTTGAAATGGTATAACCGTTCTTTTCTCTTCCGTTAAGAAGGGCATAGGTAAGGCTTCTTAATTCGTCCAGATCTTCAATCGCATCCCCTCCGTTAATTTTGTAAAGGGCTGCATTTAAGGAAGAAACCAGAATGTTATTTGCAAACTCGATACCCATACTGTCAACAACCGTCATATCGCTCTCGTCATTTGGAAACGACAAGGGTCTGTCGTCTTCATCAAGAAGTTTTTTCTCCGGATTGTTATTGCGACTCCATTCATCAGAAACAAAGACCGTGCCTCTGTAGGTATTTGAGGACGTGTCAATGGTGACCGCTAAATAGGCGGCGGTGTTAGCAGCATAAGCGTCTATAGGAACAGATAATAAAGTTAATAACAGCACCATTATAAGGGAAAGATATTTATTAATTTTTTTACTTTCCATAATGGCCTCCTTTCTTAATCAACCATATATGACTTCTCAATCAATTCCATCTCAAAATCAAAGGAACGAGCATATCCTACGGTACTTTCTTCTTGTAATTTCAGAAGGAAATGACCTACATCGGCGGTAAACAGGAATTCTTTTTCACCGTCTGACAGCTTGAATGTATCCTGAACGCTATCAAGGTCCGAAGCATCCTGTCTTAAGAATATCTTTGTTGCCGTATTTGTCAGAACTGCTTTCCCCTGAGGATTGTTGGCAAACTCATGGAAGTTCTGGGAAGCAACCAAAAGACTTCCGTTTCTCTTTCTTATTCTTCTTGCCGTAGTTTCCAAGAACAAGGAAGTATATTCGTTTCCTGCCATGTTTTTATTCATGAGCATCCATGCTTCATCACAGACAACCCTTTTCTTAATCTGAGGATTTTTCTTTACGAATTTCTCCCATGTCCATGACAAAGCTATATACATACCGATAGGTCTTAAGATGTTTTCTTCAAGCTTTGACACGTCAAAGGTAATTATCGGGGAATCTTTGAAATATTTTAAGTTTTCCGATGTCTGACAGTCGAAAAGGTCATACACCCCGCCTTTTTTAAACATAGCTATTGTATTTAATACTTTTCTTAAGGAGCTATCACCGTTTTTAACCCTCTTTTCAAGAAGCCTGTAGAAATCTGAGAATGTGGGCATTTCTTTTTTAACCCCGCCATGCTCCATTTCCATAGTTTCCTTGTTAAAGGTAACTTCGCCGGTATAAAGACTTCCGCACTCTTCAGTTATTCCCTTCTCTGCATAAACATCGTTTAATACGTAGGAAATAAGACTCTTTTCTTCATTGCTTAAGCCCCCGGCCATAACACCGATAAGATTTAATAAATCAGCTATTTTATCTTTGATTTTTACAACCTTTTCACCGGTCGGCTTACCATCATCGTCAAGAACTTCCTCTTCTTCTATGTCAAATGGATTTATGAAGTTTGTGGAACCTTGAGAAATATCTATAATTGAACCCCCCACAGCTTTTGTAACTTTGCCGTAGTCGTTTTCAGGGTCAATTATAACTGTTCTTATATCTTTTAATGCACTTCTTAATGTCAGAATTGAAATAAGGTGAGATTTACCGCTTCCGGACTTACCGAAAACTGCAATATTCCCGTTCTCAATCAGTTTCCTGTCATAAAAGTCAATGTATATTGGAGTTAATGTTGCAAGGTTCTCACCAAGGAATACTCCCGTCTTATGCGAAATTTCAGCGTTATAGAAGGGAAAACATGATGTTAAGGCATCGGAGCTGAAGTTTCTAAACATTGTCGGAAGATAACTTTTCCCTAAAGGAAGGGCGTTTTTAAATCCTTCATCCTGCTGCAAGAAGGTTGACATGATTTTTATCTTCCTTCCTCTTAACTTGTTGTCAAGCAAATCCGTTTTCTTATCTAAGGCTTCCTTGGATTTTGCAAACAAATTAAAGCCAAGCTGAATATAGTAAAGATTGATGTAGTTAAGTTCTATCCTTTCCCTCTGGGCGTACAGCTCCCTTATCTTGTTGCCAAGCCTTGTAACATTTCTTGTATTTCCTTTTTCCCTTTCGGTTTCAAGCTGGGCCTCAAACTGAGTTATTTTGTCAGTTAATTCATCCAAGGCACTTCTTTCGTCTGTAGGCTCTATATGTAAAACCACATCTATATCGTCCTGACTGTTATATAAGGGATCAAGCCAGCCTACGCCTACGTTTCTGGGAAATCCGTTTATGATAAAACTTCTGACGAATCTATTCTCAAGTCTTAAACATGTCGGATCACTTCTGTCTACGCCTGCCGGGGCTACAATATCCATAATATTGAATTCTCCCTTTTTAAGAGGACTGTCTTTTGAAAGGGAATTATCAAATACTACTTCCTGAATCTGCTCTTTTCTTGCTCTTTTATTCCTCTTTACTTTTTTCTTGTCTTTTTTCTTAAACATTATCTTCACCTGCCTTGTTATATTCTTCATACATCTGCCTTAAAATCTTCTCATGTTCCAAATCCTTTTCCGTAAGTTTTCTCGAATTTGTTTCCAGAACATTTATTGCAGCAGTCAGCGATGCTCTCAAATTCTTCTTTAAGTCCGCTTTTGAAAAGATGTCTTCATTACAGCCTACTATTGTTGCCAGTGCTTCATCTTTTGTAATATTGTCAGAGTATGAATAATTGTCTCTGTTAAAAGTTGAGTAGAACAGCTCTATAAGCTCATTGTCATTTAAGGTTTTTGCCCTTACCCCAAGCCTTGAAAGACCGTTTATAATAAGCTGACACCTATTCTCAAGTTCACTTTTCATATACTCGACTTTTTCTTCTTCAGTGGCAGTTGTTAATTTTATTTCGTCATCGTAAGGGACAATAATGTATTTGTTCTTCTCAAGGGAATTTCCTATTATCTCATTTATGTTTGACATAGCATCTATATATTTTCTTGCATAGTCATTGAGTTCAGGGAACTTCCTCTTTGCTTTCTCCACATCTTCCCTTAAAATCTTCATTCTCTTCGAGTTATCGATAACCCTTGTCTGAATAAACATTGTTATAGGAAAGGACAGAGAGTTTATAAACTGTTGGAAGATCATTTCAATAGATGTCTGCTCGTCTTCCATCTTAAGATTATAATTAGTGGATGAACACTTGATTACTTTTCTTAACCTTTTGTTCTTTAGTATTATGTAGCCGTCGGATATGTCTTCCACGGGAAGAAAATCCTGAACGGTTTTCGGGTTTACTTCCTCTTCGGTGCCCTTGGGAGTTGACTTTTTAATAAAATAAAATGCAACCCCGCCGACAATCCCGAAAAATATTAACGGAACTATTATGATTAATGCTATCTTCATTATTTAACACCCTTTCCCTTTATATTAGGGAGCTCCTTTCTTTTCTTTTTAAACTTTGATTTTAATGATAAGTATTGAAACAATGTAAGTTCTTCTTTTTTATAAAAGGCAAACGGGAGTCCAACGGCCAAGCCAAGCGGAGCCCCGATGACCAAGGAGAATGCCCCGATTAAATCATAAAGAAGAAACATAACGGCTCCTATAATAAGCAGTCCCACCATCAGCCATATGAATTGGGATATCGTCAGAATTCCTCCTACAATTTTCTCTTTTTCCTTCATGTCTGGAGGAACGGTATATGTTGCCATGTCACACTTCCTTTCATATTTATTTATACTATCTTATAATACGCATTTTATATTTTATATATTCCAAATATAAAAAAA
>JAAYPY010000131.1 GCA_012519555.1 Tissierellia bacterium
AGGTTTCGGAAGATTTATCAGCTGGCACAACATCATAGTGGCCTAAAAACAAGACAGGCTTATAATTATTGTTTTTCCCTTCCCATTTGTAAACCGGCGAATACTTATTTACCATTTCTTTTTTGCAAACATTATGGACATTGGGATATTCTTTTTCCAAAAATGCCAAGAAATCATCAAACTTGTCCCATTCCACTTTTTCATAATCAACATTTGATACTGTTTCAATTTTTACGGCATCACTTAAATGCTTAATAGCATTATCGAAATTAAAATCTTTCATATCATATCTCCTTTTAAAATGGTCCGTATCCGAAACCAATTGCAGCAAAAAGTAAAATCAATGATATTAAAAAGGTTATTAACTGCAGCTTTATCACCCATTTAAACCACTTCAAATAACTGACCGGCGTCAAACCCAAGGCAATCATGAGAGCTGCATTTGTGGGAAAAAGCATGTTGCTGAATCCATCTCCGAAACAAAATGCCTGAACTGTTGCCTGCCTTGTAATTCCTATCATATCGGTTATTGGGATGATAATCGGGATCACAAGGAATGCTTTAGCTGAAGCCGAACCTATGAAAAACTCCAGGAGCAGTACCAATAAATACACAAGAAGTCCTGCTATATAGGGGCTATAACCTGAAATGCTGTTAAAGGCATAATACAATATTGTATCCATGATTTTTCCGTTAGTAATTATAACCTTAACGCTCATAGCCATTAAAATCAAGATTACTGAAGGGGCAATACCAATTAAGCCCTCTAACCAGTCCTTTAATAGGCTTTTTTCGCTGTATTTGCTTGCATATCCGGAGGCCAAACCGCCGATAAGAAATAACACCGCTACAAGAGGCAAGGTGATTGATGAAAGAAATTCAACAAAAAATCCGCTGACTATAAATAATAAAATAATTATTAATGAGGTTGTGAATATTCGAAATGCCTTGGGCAGATTAGGATTCACATTATCTTCATCAGCCAGTCTGTTATATCTTTGCCTGTGCACTTCATCCTCGGCATAAACAAGAGATAATTGAGGTTCTTTTTCGATTCTTTTGGCATACATTAAAAGATATGCAAGCAATAAAGCATAAATTATTACAAAAATCAATATTCTGTACAGAAAGCCCGAAAAGGGAGGAAGACCTGCCAATTCCTGGGCTATTCCTGCGGTGAAGGGGTTAAAAATTGCCGCCGCAAAACCAAACCCGGATGCTAAAGCACTCATGCCAAGTCCGGTCAAAGAATCCCACCCAAGAGAATAACTTAAAGTTACACATATTGGAACCAGGGCTATAAGCTCTTCAAATATGCCAAACATCGAACCGAATGCCATAAAGAATAATACAAGAACAGACAAAAGCAGGTATTTATTGCTGCTGAACCTTTTTACAATTTTGTCCATGGCGTATTTTATAATTCCGCTTTTCTCTAAAATAGTAAATGTTCCCCCAATAAATAAAATGAAAAGAATTATTACAATTACCGTTAAAGCATCCTGGCTCCACAAGACTTCAATAGGAGCCGTGAACCACCTGTAAAAAGGATAATTCGGTTTTTCAATAAATTTAAAAGAATTTACATCGATTGTTTCTCTCCCGTCAACAATAATTCTGTCATATTCTCCCGGCGGCAATATCCTTGTCAACATACCCGATATAATCATAAGGATTAAAAGGATTATCAGTGACGATAAAAACGATTTCTTGCTTATTTTTATCCCCGCATCTTTATTCATGTATCCACCTCGTATAAATAATCCGGCTTATGTTAATAAGGCGTAACCGTTCTAAGTCACGCCTGTGTTGGTTTTCGTTCAGTATATAAAAACTTGTCTATAGATTATTATAACAATTTAAACCTTAAAACTCAATACAGTATTTTCAAATAGACTTACGATTAAAATATAAAAATCACATAAGCTAATCAGCCTTTTTGCAAGAAATCAGTGTTGTAGTTCATCTTTAATAATTTGAAGCCCATGCAAAAGAACATCTCTTTCAAGTCCTGCATATCCCAGAATAATCTGGTTTTCATGTTCTCCTTTTTTTATCGCGTGTCTCTCCACAGGAACAACATAAACACCGGCATACAAAAGCCGCCTGATGCGATCCTCTGAAAAAACAGCCCCATCAAATTCTGCGACAATATGCATGCCCGCAGCAGCTCCATGAATGTGTACTTGTTCTCCAAAGCAAGATTTCATTAGCTCTAATAAAATATCTCGTCTATTTCTGTATACCTTTTTCATCCGCTTAATGTCCCGATCCAATTCTCCGCTTTCAATGAAACGCATAAGGGCAGAGGATGAAGTAACATTTCAAGAACATGAATGTATTGAAGCAAATAGAGTTTAGCTTTATGATAAATTAGGGAGGATAAAAAAGAATATTTTATACCCGGAGCTTAACAGAAGGATAACCAATAAAGAATATGAGGAGCTTGTTGATTATGCAATTAAAATAGGATTAGAGAACGGGTTTATTCAAGAAGGAGAAACAGCTTTGGAAAGTTTTATACCGGAGTTTAACGGAGAAGGTGTATAGCCTCAGACATACCAAAATAAAGAACATAAAATAATACAAAAAGGTTAACATAAATAAATTTATGTTAACCTTTTTGTATTATTATTGATATTTGGCCTTCATTATACCCTTAATTTGGTTTACATAAATTTATTTATGTAAACCTCAATAAATTCCATTATTTGTATTTTTTATTCTCTTGTGTTATAGTTTATCTAAAATACAAATTGTTAACATGGAGGTATACATGATTAGACAGTTAGAAGGAAAAGTAGCTATTATTACCGGTTCAACTTCCGGTATGGGCAGAGACACAGCTTATCGTTTTGCTGAAGAAGGCGCCAGGGTTGTCATCACCGGACGCAACGAAGAGAGAGCTAAGGATGCAGTTGAGAAGATTAAGGCTGCAGGCGGAGAAGCAATTTATGTAGTTGCCGATACTACTGATCTTTCAAGTGCACAGAAGATCTTTAGTGCGGCTATGGAAGCATACGGCACGGTTGATATACTTATTAACAATGCAGGTCAGCTCAGTACAACTCATTTTATGGAACTTACTTTGACTGAATGGACTCAGGTTCTTAATGTTAATGTTACTATGGCTTTTCTTCTCAGTCAGCTTTGTGCAAACGTTATGAAGGAAAATGGCAAAGGCCACATCATCAACATTTCTTCAATAGCAGGTACTTCTGCTCGTTGGGGGGCTACCGCATACTCCACTACAAAACATGCTATGGTAGGTCTTACTAAGGCTATGGCAAGAGAACTGGGACCGGAAATCCATGTAAATGGTATCTTACCGGGTGCTATACATACTGCTATGCTTGATTCTGTTGGTGGAGAAGCTGCTGTTGGCGGCATGATTCAAATGTCTCCTCTTAAGAGGATCGGCAAAGGAAGCGAGATTGCATCAGCTTGCCTATTCCTTGCTACTGATGAGTCCTCCTTTGTCGATGGCCAGCTTATCCGTGTAGATGGAGGAGTAGACTGCTAATATTAGCTTATAAAGAAGGCATCTGCAATCAGTAATTTTCAGATTTAAGTTTTATAAAGATTAAACAGTATTTTTACCGCCTGTGTGGATGAATTTGACACAGGCGGTTTTTTACCTGTTATAATTTTTGAATGCAAATATTGTAACCTTAAGGGTTACATAATTTTAATAATGCTAACGTAGAATTTTCTTGTAATTATTTGGTTTTGGAATAGCATAAATCATAAATAGGCGTTTATAGAGGACGATTTACATAATAAAGGTTTACACCAATGATTTACGGAGGAAAAACAACATGATAACACTATGCGGAGCAAATTGCGATGAATGTGGATTCAAAGATAAGTGTGGCGGTTGTGCTGAAACAAACGGCAGTCCCTTTGGCGGTATATGTATGACGGCAGAATATATAAAGGTTGGCGGTATAGAACATTTTCTTTCCTTTAAAAATCAATTGATTAATGAATTTAATGCGCTAAGTATTGAAGGTATGCCGGAAATTACAGACCTATATCAACTAAATGGATCGTTTGTCAATCTTGAATATACCCTTCCAAGTGGAGAAAAGGTAAAATTTCTGAAGGATAACGATGTGTATCTTGGCAATCAGGTTGAATGCCAGTTTGCGGATAAAAACAAAGGTAATAGATGCTATGGGTTGGTTGCAGGAATTGATTTTCTTCTAATTTGCGAATATGGAGCAGAAGGTGCAGAACCAGAGATAGTAATTTTCAAAAATGGTTTACATAAATATATTTATGTAAACCAAGAATTTAGTAGCTTTATTAATAAAAAACCGTCTTATATTTTATTTGTAAATTTTTGTCAGATGGTATAAAATAAAAATGCCTGATAATTATATATTTGCATATCCATAAATGTGTTAACACCCAAGTCCATATGCCAATATCGCTTGAAAATTCTTTTATAATATAAATGGTATTATGTTTTTAGCTTATATTGAAAAGTATATTTTATAGTAAATATTAAAATATTAGAATTTGGATATATTTAAATAAGGAGGATTGAATGAATGAAACGGTTCTTAATACTACTATTTTTATTGGTATTCATTGTTTTATTGACGGCATGTTCGAATAACCCTGCTGATGAGACAAGCCAGGAACCTGTCCAATCACAGGAAAAGGAAGAGCCCGGTCCGGCGGTTCCCATTGAAATAACCGAGCCAGCACCTGCACAAGAAGTAGAGCCTTATACATCGATGGATATATTCGATAGCAATTTTAATCCCTATGCTGATATGGAATTGCCGGATATCTTTACCGTTTACGCAGCGTCCTTTATTAAAGGTTCGCCTAAATTTGAAGGCAGGAATCCCTTTATTCTGTACATAGCTGCCGAAGGTAATATGTATGCAGCCGTGGCTTATCAGGCAGATGTGGCTGGGCTTACTGAGGATGAGAAAGTAAATAAAGTAAACGAATATTTAAATGGTGGTTTTTGTGAGTTTCAGGGTACAGATGGGCGCATAGTAACTATAAAGCAGACGAAGCCCCATGATATTCAGCAAGAAAACGGAGTTTGCAACATTGAAATAACGTACAATGTAGCTGATGCGGATTTGGGGAAGTATACTAAACTTATACGCGATAATTATAATTTCAATGCTCTGGCCTCCGTTAAAGAATACATGGATATAGAGACGGATTTTACTGAATGCAGCATCGAAGTAAACTTGCAAAACAAGGAAGCTATTGTAGCTGTGCAATACTATTTTGACGACGCAGAGAAAGCAAAACAGAGCATTTCTGATGACCTGAAATATGAATGGAGAGAGTGGAATGGGCATCCGGCTGTCGATATATCTTATGGGATGATAAGGAACACCCTCATATTTGACAGCAGGTCCGTTGATGCTGTGCTGATTTTGCAAACAAGCAATGAACTTAATTCCCCACTTGCAGAATACCTTGAGCCGGAATTCTCTTTAGCAAAGTTTGGCTTCGGTTTCGACGATGCCGGAACCTGCGCCGTTTATGAAGACCAAGAACCTCATTATAAGTCGGTCGCCATATGCAGAGAGGAATGGGGTCAACATTCTGATGGATGGAATATTGAGCTTATGGATACCAATGTAAACGGTTATTTCTTGATAATGTGGTATCACCTAAAAGATGACATGTACCATATTAACATTGAAAAGGATGGCGCAAACTGTACATATGACATCTACCTCACCAGGAACGAATATGGCTGGGAACAACCGGATAAGGATACGGTTCATAGGATGTTCAATAATGCTTTTGGAACCCAAGGCGATGAATTTTACGATAAGCCCCTTGCTCACTTTGAACAATATGTACAAGAGCGTTTCGGAATGAGCATTGAGGACTTATATGCTCTGCCGAAGCAATAACATGGACAAAAACAGGCTCAATGTCTTATCCGTATTCTTGATGAATTAGACAAGATGTGGGCACTCATAGACAGTATGACGGAGGAAGAGTTTAATGCGCCTTTTGAATTTGGTGATGATCCAAAGGATAAGGAAGCACATTGGAAGCGCGATAAAAACCTGCGTGATAATCTTGTTCACTTGTATGAGTGGCACCAACTTTTGCTAAATTGGATTAACTCCAACATGAAGGGCAATCTCGTACCCTTTCTGCAGGAGCCCTATGATTGGAAAACATACGGCAATATGAACATGAAGTTCTGGGAGAAACATCAATCAACCCCATATGAAGAAGCAAAGAAAATGCTTCTTCAAAGCCATGAGGAAGTCCTGGCACTTATCGAAGGTTTTACAGATGAAGACCTGTTTGAGAAAAAGCGTTTTAATTGGACAGGCACAACCAGCATTGGCAGTTACTGTGTCAGTTCAACATCCAGCCATTATGACTGGGCCATAAAGAAGATAAAAAGACAAATAAAAAAGCTCCGCTCTCCTAAATGATAGAAAACGAATGGGACCGCAAACGCGGTCTCATTCGTTTTCTCTTGATATGACATGGAAGGATTTGTCCACTATTTGCTTATTTTAATTTTTCCACCTGAGTAGGACCCGTTATCATAATTTTGGCCAAATATGATGCCGCTTGCATCCAATCCCCGTTCATTCAGTCTTTTTATAATAGCCTTCTTGTTATTGTCCCTTTCAAAAGGATTGGTTGTTTCAATTACACCCTGTACTACCTCATACCATTTATTAAAAGGAATTCCGATACCCATTTCATTAGGCTTCCAGTTTGCAACCAATCGGGTTCCGGGACACAATAAAGATATGTTGATAT
>JAAYPY010000132.1 GCA_012519555.1 Tissierellia bacterium
AAGTCCTTTAAGCTAAGACAGCCCTCCACTCATTTTCTTTAAATCCGACTAATACAATATCCCCGCCTATAAGTATCGGCCGTTTTACCAGCATGCCATCCGTTGATAACAATTTAATTTGCTCAACATCAGACATGTCTGCTAATTTTTCTTTTAATTTTAAATCCTTATACAAGGTGCCACTGGTATTAAAAAGCCTCTTTAAAGGGTATCCGCTTTTTTTAATCCAACCGCTAAGTTCACACTCCGTTGGATTTTCTTCTTTTATCGGCCGCTCGACAAAATCAATATTGTTTTTTATCAGCCACTCCTTGGCTTTTTTACAAGTGCCTCACCTTGAATAACAAATAAATGTATATGTCATTTCTTCCTCCTTAGTTTAAGCTTATTATTGCCACCATGACTATATATAGAAACAAACTATATGTTATTTCTTTCTCATAGTTTATTATTAAATGAATCTCACCGAATAATTGAATTACTCATAATATAGAATTCTTCCTGACTTGGAATGAACTTTTTCTCCATGGGTTGCAGGCCTTCATCAAAACGCACAGCTTCTTCCATGTCTATCTCATACACGGGGCTTTGATAATAAACCCGCCTTCTGCCGTCCAAGGCATTCGGCTTTAGTTCTTTTACCATCATTGCAGTAGGATATGTCCCATCCTCAAGACAGACATTGAATTTCTTGCAGCACTTAAACCCGCGGCCTACATAATTACCCGGATTTCCAAATATGACAATAACATCATAACCAAGTTCGGATGCCTTTTCGAAGGAATATTCCAATAATTTTTTCCCATACCCCTTTCTCTGGTATTCGGACAGGATGCTGACAGGACCGAAAGTAAGGATATTTTTTTCTTCCCCTGCCTCATCAACTAATCTTGCTTTCGTATACATGATATTGCCAATAACCTGACCATCAACCTCAATAACAAAATCCAGCTCCGCCACAAAATCTTCATGGGACCGCATAATGTGTACCAAATAGTGCTCATAGCACCCCGGAACATATAAATTCCAAAAAACCTTCCTTGTTATTTCTTCTACCCTCTCATAATCTGTCGGTTCTTCTCTTCTAATTCTAATTATTTTATTCATTAATAACTCATTCATCGCCATCTTCAATTTCTCCTTCATTTTTTATAGTCTCTAAGTAATACATTGCCTTTTAATTTACCGGAGTCCGAAATAAATCTTTAGCCTTTAAGCCCTTCTTCTTTGCAGACTGACGCCAACCCATATTACCACCGATTTTACAAAAAGGGCCGTCCCCATTGTCCCACTGATGACAGTACCCCCGTCCCCTTGTCACCCACTTTAATTTATATTAGCACAATAGGTAAAAAAAGACAATTACCCAAATAATCAACTAATGGCGTCGGATTGCTTAATCCTAATAAGATTGGTAAACTTTTTGGCTGTCATAAATGTGAAAAATGGTAAACTAATTCACTGTCAAATTTCTTTGGAGGCAGTTCGGGTTCTTATGAAGGTGAGCTTATTGAGGCAAGACAAAATGCGCTCCATGAATTGGAAGTTAGAGCAAAAAATATGGGAGCAAATGCGGTTATAGGTGTACTATGTGTTGTATAGTTTGTAGAAATAAATATAAGATATTACCAATATCATCAATATTTTCCTATAATTGTCTAATAATTCTCTCTGCAAACATATCTATTGATGGCAGTTCTTCAGATATTAGTATTTTTATATTAATTCTTTTACACAGGTCTGATAATAAATCTTGCATATATTCATCTCTTACATAAATTGTTCTTGGCTTGCCTCTGCTCAGAATAAAATCAATAAAAAAATCAACAATTTGCTGTATCTCATCATCCTCCGGCAACATTACATTATAATGCAGCATTATTCCGGTTTTGCTATCAGCAATAACAAGCAACTTTGGCATAATAGGTCTTTCATATTTCTTGTCTTCAACAACAGAATTAATAAATACTGTATCAAACTCAACTGTATTCTTTAAATACTTCTGCTTTTTCATTTTCTCAATTAACAAATCATCCTCAATAACAATAGTCATTGACCGCCTGTTGGGAATTCGCATCGGCCCTTCAAAATTTAACCATAAATCTTGCTCTTTATCATATATTCTATATAAAGAATTTCCCTCTTCAAAATCAATTTTCAAATTTTTTTCAATCATAGCCCTCAACGACATAAATAGATTCTGAAAAACATAAGTAAGTTCGATAACCTCATCCTGTTCCAACATATATGGAGCATAATTAGGCTTGAAGGAACGATAATAAATCCACTGGTTTCTGCCTCTGAATTTAAGTCCAAGATCTTTTATCACTTTTAATTCCTTACTGCTTAATTCTTCTCTATCCCCAAAATAACAAGTTAGGTTATCTTGATACCTCATCAATTGAATTGGGGGTATGTTTTTAGCTTCCACCACTTTAAAGAAACCATGAATTGCTTCAAATCCTTTATATACTGAAATTGCAAAACATTGACCACTTTTTCCCATAACGCTGCAATAAAATGGCTCTTCATATTCCGGTAGTATAATTGTGATAATATCTATATCCCAAAGATAATTCCATGGCTCTAACTTTTTAATGTTAATTGTTACCTTATACAATTCATTCCATTGCTCAATACTTGCTTCTTTTCTCATGTTTTCTCCTTTAAAAATGTTTTTCTTTACGACATATTCACGTGTTTCCTTTAATATTATAACAATGTTCCAAAATTGTCCACAATAAAAACATATGCTTATGTCCTATACTTCCAAGTAGGAGACAGAAGAATACAATCGGCTGCAAATCCTGTGTAACTAAGTCACAGAACCAAAAAAAATCTCAGCATATCATATTATGGTTATGAAAAAAAGCAGGAGGTTATTATGCAGAAGAATAATTATTACATTAAAACTAACAGAATCTTTAATCACGTAAGAGAATACGGGTGGATAGCGACGGTACTGATTGCAATCGGTGGATTATGGGAGCCGAAATTAGGATTGGCGGTATTATTGGTAATGGCAGGTTTGATCATAACTTCCTTTTTCAACGGAAGATATTGGTGCGGCAATATATGTTTTCATGGCAGCTTGTTTGATAAAATAATTTTACCTATAAGCAGGAATAAGGAGATACCGGGGTTTTTCAAGTCAAAGCCCTTCATCATCGGATTTTTTATATTTTTCATGGCTAATTTTACAAGAAAAATTATAGCTGTATTCCAGTACTGGGGAACTTATGATATTTTGGATAGGATAGGGGCTTTATTCTCAAACACTTATTTGATGGTTTTGATTATAGGCGGTGCCCTTGCAATATTTTTAAACCCCAGAACCTGGTGTCAATTTTGCCCCATGGGCACCATGCAAAAGCTATCTCATTCCTTGGGTAAAAAATTAGGAGTCACTAAAAAGACAGAAAAGAAAGTAACAATTTCAGATAAAGACAGGTGCATAAACTGCGGAAAGTGTGCAAAAGTGTGTCCCTTTCAGCTTGAGCCCTACAAGGAATTTTCAGATGATAACCATCTGGATAATATTGATTGCATAAAATGCAGTACCTGTGTAGCTAATTGCCCCTTAAAAATTCTTTCCATCGAAAAAGAGGCAGCATAAATCCTATAAATAACGGAACCGGGCTTAACATCTAATTATTAGTAAAATAATCTATCAATATTTCTTTGATGTAGTTGTATCTTCGTGCATAGGAGTTTTGAATGCGGATGAGTTCAAAGCCGTGTTTTCTGCATATTTCAGCCTTTTTCTTATCCCTAAGTATTACAGTTTCATCATCGTAGTGCTCCATGCCGTCCAATTCAATGGCTAAGATGGGGATTTCCTTTTTACCGTATACTTTTTCATAGACGACGAAGTCGAACCTGCCGGTGTAGAACAAATCGCTGTTGGTCAGGTTTTCCTGAAATACATGGGCGATGCTCACTTCTTTGTGGACGGTGCATTTTCTTTTATTGTATAAAACATTGTCCAATGCATGTTTTAAACATTGGAGGAATGCTTCTTCCGTTTCCGTTGAATAGGGTTTAATCCCCAAAGCCCTGGATGCCATCGGCTTCTCCGCCACCTTGCTTGCACCGTTGGTTCTTAGGTAATTCACAAGGTCATAAACATCATCGTCATCGCCGCATACATAGTGGAGCCTATCTATGTTTTTCTTGCTTGATAATACTATTAATTGCTCCTTAGCCCTCGATGTTGCCACATTAATTAATTCTCTGTTGTTTTTAAGCCAGGAATAGGTGTTGGGAGATGTTTGGCCTGTAACTGCCAATGAGAACAATATTACATCCTTTTCATCTCCCTGGAAAGCATGAACCGTTCCGCAGGTTACATCGTCAATCTTGTTCTCCTTCAGCATGGATTCAATTAGTATTTTTTGGTTCACAAAAGGTGTAATTATACCTACTTTCTTGTCTCTGTTATCTTTGATATAGTCGATTATCTTTTTAGCTTCAGCGGGAGAAGCATTCTTTATATCCGTATCGTTATCCTGCACATCAACAAATACCAAGGGCTTATCTGATTTAACCCTGCTCTTGACTTTGAGCTTGCGGTTATAATATTTCTTGTTGTTAAAATTTATAATTTTCTCGTGGCACCTGTAATGATAGCTTAATAGTATTTCATCACTTACGGCATCACAGGCAATAAATGTTTTGTAAACTGAATTTTTTATATAATCATATTCGTCGGCAACGGAATATTTTTGCTTTAAAATATGGTTGTCCCTGGGATTTAAGAGTATTACCGGATTAAGCTGCTGGGGGTCTCCAACCAGCATCAAATTTCTTCCCCTTAAAATCGGCAGTAAGGAAACTGCCGTGTTGCACTGGCTTGCCTCATCCATTATAACCATGTCAAAATACTGTTTTGGCTCTCCTAATTTATGGGCTGAAATATTTGTTGTGGCGCATATGGGGAATACCCTTAAGAAATTTCTCAGGTTTTCAT
>JAAYPY010000133.1 GCA_012519555.1 Tissierellia bacterium
ACCCATTCATTTATAAATGTTTTCATATTCCCGTCCTTTTAATTATTCATAAATTAATTACCTTAAAGTTTATTATATCAACTTATTACTTTTCAAGCAATCAAAATTATAAACTTAATAAGTTTGTAAGAAATTATGATAACAGATTAGGTATGAATTGTAACAATAATCTAAATACTCTTATTATTAGTTTACATTTTAATTTAATTGGGTATATAATAGTCCGAGGAGGTACAAATGAACAATAATATTCTATTCGCATTCGGATTAACGATGATAGCGGGGCTAAGCACAGGCATTGGCAGTGCTATCGCGTTTTTTGCTAAAAAAACAAATACCAAATTTCTAGCATTCAGCCTTGGCTTTTCGGCAGGTGTAATGATTTATGTTTCCATGATTGAAATATTCGTCAAAGCTCAAGATAGTTTAGTATCAGAGCTGGGCTTAAAGGCAGGTTCATGGGCGACCGTTGCATCATTTTTCGGCGGAATGTTACTTATAGCAATTATTGACAAGGTTATCCCCAATGAAGAAAACCCCCACCATCTGCACAATGTTGAAGAATTAAAAGAATCAAAGGTTCAGATAGAAGACAACCTCATGAGAACCGGAATATTTACGGCATTGGCAGTTGGAATACATAATTTTCCTGAAGGTCTTGCCACATTTATTTCTGCACTTCAAGAACCTTCTATAGCAATACCCATAACTGTGGCAATAGCTATTCATAATATCCCTGAAGGAATATCCATATCTGCACCTATTTATTATGCTACGGGAGACAGAAAAAAAGCTTTCAAGTATTCTTTTCTTTCAGGACTTGCAGAACCTATCGGCGCACTTATAGGTTATTTAGTATTATTGCCTTTCTTGAATGACACGGTTTTTGGCATAGTCTTCGGTATAGTTGCCGGGATAATGGTATATATATCCTTGGATGAATTGCTGCCTTCGGCACAAAAATACGGTGACCACCACCTTTCAATAGCCGGCCTGATATCCGGCATGGCTGTAATGGCGGTAAGTTTGTTATTGTTTATATAGAAATCTGATGTTTTGTCATCCTGAGCGACAGCGAAGGATCTCATATTGGATTTTTCACTGCGCTCAGAATGACATATCTTATTATTTGTGTCTATAGGCATTGTTAATAACATTTAAATAGTCTTCTTTTGTCATAGGTCTCGGATTGCTTTCAGTTGAAATATTCTTAACTGACATTTCAGCAATTTTTTCAAAATCATTTGTATTTACGTTTAAACTTGAAAACAAGGGCAGTTTAACATCAGCTGCTAATTTTTTTACGGCTTCTACTGCCTTTTTTGCTCCCTCTCTTTCATTTTTATAACTTAATCCCATAGCTTTGGCTAATCGTGCATATCTTTCAACAGAGTACTCCATGTTATACTCCATAACATGAGGTAGAAATACAGCATTGCAAACTCCGTGAGGAAGGTCATAAACCCCTCCCAAAGACTCAGCTATACAATGAACCGAAGCCACATCAGAATGGCTGAATGCAATACCGGCAAGCATGCTGCCAAGAAGCATTGCACTCCTGGCTTCAAGATTGCCTCCATCATTATAAGCATTAACAAGATTGTTGTAAATTAATTCTGTTGCATACAAGGCCATGGCATCGCTTATGGGCTCTGCACAAGCTGCAGTATAAGCTTCAATTGCATGGGTTAAGGCATCCATGCCTGTGGAAGCGGTAATATGTGCAGGAAGTGATAAGGTAAGCTCTGAGTCGCAAATTGCAACCTTGGCTGCAGTATATTGACTTTTAACAGTCATTTTGTAATTGTTTTGTGTATCTGTAATTACAGAAGAAAATGTCAGCTCGCTGCCGGTGCCCGAAGTTGTCGGAATGGTTATTAGCAAAGGCAAAGGCTTTGTTGCTGCTGTCTTTCCTTCGTATTTCTTGATTTTATCTTCCTTGTGAGCTAAGAGCACTCCTACAGACTTAGCGCAATCTATCGGACTTCCTCCTCCAATGGCAATAATTGAATCTGCACCAAATTCTCTTGCTATCTTTGCCCCTTCTTCAACATTCACATCCTTTGGATTTGGCTCAACACCATCGTAAACAATGTATTCTGTCTTATTTTGCTCCAATAAAATTGTTATTTTATCCAATATACCTGCATTTCTAACGCCTTTATCAGTAACAATAATCGGTTTATTTCCATTGTTTAACCGTAATTCATCAATTAAAGAAGATATGCATCCCGGTCCGTAGACAATCTTTGTGGGTAAAGTAAAACTAAAGGGTATAGTAAAATTATTCATTCAAATCCTCCTAATAGTAATTTAAAGTTATCTGTAGTTTTATATGCTTATTATATTACTTGTCAGAAATATTTCAAGTGACAAGGGGAAACTTTCACTTTGTATAAGATTCCGAATATTATATAAATAAAGAATAGGAGGTTCATTATGACTCAAATAATATATACAGTGCAAGCCGGTGACACCCTTTATAGTATTGCTCGTCTGTATGGAAGTACTATGCAAGCAATTATAGATGCAAATAATATTTTAAATCCAAACCTTATATATCCCGGCTCAGTAATATTGATACCTGTTGAAGAGGAATACTTAGAAACCCCGCCCGGAAGCCTTATTTATACCGTACAACCCGGCGATACTCTATATATTATTTCTCTTTTGTTCAAGGTAAGCATTCAAAGAATTTTAGAATTAAACGACATTCCTGACCCTTCATTGATTTATCCGGGAGTAAAAATTATACTGCCTATAGAAGCAGTTAATCCATTTCAGCCTCTAGTGCCTGGCATAATCAGATATACCGTTCTGCCCGGAGATACCATATATAAAATTGCCGCAAGATTTGGAACAACAACTCAATCAATTTTGAATGCTAATCCCGGCTTAGACCCTCTAAGGCTTACTCCCGGAATGGTAATAGCAATTACAATTCCTGAGAATGCTGTTGCAATTTACAGGGGAAATCCAAACAGAAGAATGGTTTCTTTGACATTTGATGCAACTTATGGTGATAACCAGACTTATGAATTGCTCGAAATATTAAGAAACAATAATATTAAGGCTACATTTTTCCTGTCCGGAATCTGGTTGATAAACTATCCCCAATTAGCAAGAGCCATAGCAGCGGAAGGACATGAAATAGGAAACCACAGTTATACTCATCCTCATATGCCGCTGATAACAATGCAGGAAGTTACAAACCAAATTGTTCGTACGGAGGCTCTTATAAGGAATATCACAGGTCAAGATCCATATTTGTTCAGGCCCCCATTCGGTGAATATACACAAGCAATTCTAAACCAATTGGCTTCCCTTGGTTATGTAACCATCATGTGGACCATAGATTCTTTAGATTGGCAAAATCCGGGAGCTGATAAAGTAGTCTCGAGGGTTGTTAATAATGCGGAGCCCGGAGCAATTATCCTGCTGCATCAATCAGCACCTGATACACTCCAAGGGCTGCAGACAATGATAAGGCAATTAAGAGAACAAGGATATGACTTCGGAACAGTCTCTCAAGTTATAAGCCCGCTTTAATGACAAGGGAGCGGGGGTATCGTCAAATCAATATATGGACTCACGAATTGAATAATAAATAATAATAATGACACACTAAAATAATAAATATTGATTTGGAGAGGTAGAATGTCCTGGATTGAAATTACTTACCGTGTGCTCTTTTCTTTTGTAGTTTTATTAATTATGGCGAGACTTATGGGTAAAGAGCATATGAGCCAACTTACCTTTTTTGATTATGTAACCGGAATTACCGTAGGCTCATTAGCTGCCGCAGTAGTTACAGATACAAGTCTTGAAATGATTAAGGGGATTTATGCATTAATATTATGGTCAATAC
>JAAYPY010000134.1 GCA_012519555.1 Tissierellia bacterium
TTATTCACCTTCATTAATATTCCCCCCTTAAATTTATTAGTTGATTACATATTATTATGCAATCGTTTACTAATTATTATAAAATTACTTGCTAATATAGTCAAGGTTAATACAGTAACCTTGCTATTAAAAACATTAGAGTTTCAATTTTTATGTCAAATAAAGATATAAATTGTCAATTATTGGCCAGTCGTTTTTTTATTTCTAACAATCAATATTTATACAATCATTTAATAGCATTAGGTGTCGCAAAACTTGGAGGCTGAGGATTTTTTGCATTAAAGCTGTTTGATCCGGGAGATGACAAATCAAAATATAGTTTTGAATCTGCCGTAACTCCCCAGTCCTTATTGGAACCTGTATCCTGAATTTTATTAAATGCTTCCCTGAACATTGTGTTATGAGCTTCTTCACGGTTAAGCAAGAAGTCAATAGTATCTCTTACACCCTTGTCATCAATTTGTCTATACAAGTATTGATAAACTACCTTTGCACGTTGTTCAGCTGCAATATTTGATAACAAATCTGCCGCTAAGTCGCCTGTTTCATTAACGTATGCAGCAGTCCAAAGATAACCGGATGCATTAGCTAACATTGGTGTTAATCCTGTTAATGTATGTGCTTCAACACTCCCGATAGTTGCATTTTGTGCATCTAAATCGTGTCCGTTCAATAAACTTATCGCAGTTGCTACTATTTCTAAATGACTCAATTCTTCTGATGCAATATCTAAAAACAAGTCTTTTATTTCAGGATCTTTAATTCGCAGACTTTGAGATAAATATTGCATTGCAGCCTTTAATTCTCCTTGCGGACCTCCAAGCTGTTCCTGCAGCATGGCAGCATAGTTTGGATTTGGTCTGTCTACCTTAACCTCATTAAGCAGCTTTTTATCATGTAAAAACATAAAATATCTCCTTTTTTTATTTTTTAATTAGTTTTGCCTATATTAAAAATAATATGCTTTATTAGTAAATAAAAAGGACTGCTTGATTTATTCTTTTTACATTGATATTTCTTAATTATTCTGCTACAATTTAAGAAGTAAAGTCGAAATTTGTATTTAAGGAGTATAAGTAAATGGCAAAGATAATTTCTATTTCTAACCAAAAAGGCGGAGTAGGCAAGACCACTACCACAGGAGCCTTAGCAGCCGGGTTTAAAAATAAGGGTTATAAGGTGTTATGTATTGACTTAGATCCTCAAGCGAATTTAAGTTTTAGTTCCGGAGCAGAAACTGAAGATTGTCCTACTATTTATGAAGTTTTGAAGGAGGAGGCTAAGGCTTCTTTTTCTATTCAAAAAATGCACTCCTTTGATATTATTTCATCAAGTATATTATTGAGCGGATTAGATTTGGAATTTACACATACAGGAAGAGAATATCTGCTAAAGGAAGCATTAAGTACAATCAAAGACAAGTATGATTTCATTTTTATAGATACTCCCCCTGCATTGAGCATATTGACTGTTAATGCATTTACAGCATCCGATTATATAATAATTCCTATGAATGCTGATATTTTTAGTTTAAAAGGTATAGCACAATTATCGGAAACAATAGAAAGGGTAAAAAGGTATTGTAATCCTGATTTAAAGGTTGAAGGTATAGTTTTGACCAAGTTTAACAAGAGAACAATATTAAGCAGAGAAATAAAAGGCACTGCTGAGTTAATTGCCGAACAACTTAATACTAAGTTATTCAATACAACAATAAGATCAAGCGTTGCAATTATGGAAGCGCAAACTACACAGCAAGAAATATTCAGCTATGCACCAAACAATACGGCAGTACAGGATTATAAGGATTTTGTTAATGAGCTTATTGAAAGAGGGTTATAATATGTCAAAGAATAAGAAGTCATTTAACAGAGATTTAATGTATAAAAAAATAATGCCGACAATACCCAAAAAAGGATTAGAAGCAGCACAAGAAAATGAAGAAGTTTTAAACACTTATGCTGTTGGAGGAGAAAACCTGAGAGAAGGCTCTGTTTTTAAAAATAAAGAGCTTAATATAATAAAAGAAGAAAAAAGCGAAGAAATTTTGTTTAACATTACTGAAAAAATAGTACTAAAAAAGCTTAGTGCAACATTAAAAAGAGTCAACTGCTGCAGATGTGACAGATGCAAAAAAGATATCATTGCCATAACTCTTAATAACCTTAAGCCCTTGTATATAGTTGCAACTAGAGATGAAATTGAGCAAAAAATTAATAATATGGAAAATATGGGAAGCAAGGTGACAACTGAAGTGATTAAAGCAATACTTGTTGTGAGAAAGAACCCCAGACATTAAAATCAGAAAGGAAATACTATGATTAATTACACAAAACAAAAAATGCTAAATGGAGAAAAGACTATTGGAACTTTTTTTCAGCTGGGAACAGCTAATGCAGTTGAGGGTCTTGGATACAGCGGATTAGATTATATTATAATTGACACTGAACATGGTCCTTATGCTGAAGAAAGTGTTATGGAATTTATTAGAGCCGCTAAATTAAGCAAACTTTCACCATTTGTCAGAATAAAAGAAATTTCAAGAGCTGCAGTGCTAAAAATGTTGGATATTGGTGCCGAAGGCTTAGTTGTACCATGTGTTGAAACTGTTGAACAAGTTAAATCCCTTGTTAAATATGGCAAATATTCTCCGGTGGGAGAAAGAGGTTTTTTCTATGGAAGGGCTGCAGGGTATGGATTCGAAGACTTTGCTAAATCTATGGATGAGTATACTACTAAATGTAACTATGAGACTATGATTATTCCTCAATGTGAAACCCGAGGATGTTTGCAAAATATTGAAGAGATTGCATCTATTGACGGGGTTGATGGAATTTTAGTCGGACCATATGATTTATCAATAGCATTAGGTATACCGGGCCAATTTAATGCAGCAAAATTTATTGATGCACTTAACAGAATAATGAAGGCATGTAAAAACGCCGGCAAATATACCATTATATATGCTAATGATACAGAAAGCGCATTAAGGAATTTTAAAATGGGGTTTGATTCTGTAGCAATAAGCACGGATATTGCTGTACTAGTAAATGGATATAATAATATTGTTAATTCAATAAAATCTAAATAACCGGATTCCTTCGCTGTTATCTGTCGAAACAATATTTATAATGTCTCATAAGAGGCAGTTTTTTATGTTTTATGAAAGATTGTTTGATTTGATGTAGAATGTGATATATAGACTTAACATAGGGGCTAATAAATGACTGAAAGAGTTTATGACGTAAAAACTATAAGAAAACAGATACTTTTTCTAATAATTCCGATTATGCTGGAAAATGTATTTCAAATGTCTGCAGGGCTGATTTCTGCTGCAATGATAGGGAGACTTGACCCTGCTTTAATTTCTGCTCAGGGTGTAAGCACAAGAATAACAGGTATACTATGGGCATTATTTAAAGGCATTGGAATAGGTGCAACCGTAGTAATGGCAAAATCAAGGGGTGAAGGAGATTCTGAAAAATACAAGAGAATATTTGAACAAACAGTAATCACAGGATGTTTCATTGCTATAGTGTTTATTTTATTTTTTATGTTTTTTTCAGCTGATATTCTGCCGTTTTTTACTGATAACAATGAAATTTTAGTCAATGCTGAAAAGTATATGAAAATTGTAATTTGCACTGCACCATTTATTATGATTATGGCTGCAGTTACCGGAGCTTTTCAAGCTGATGGAAATACCAAGACACCCATGTATATTGCAATAATTATGAATATTATTAATGTTGTAATCGGGTATGCACTCATATACGGAAAGTTTGGATTTCCTCAATTATCTTTGATAGGAGCTGCTATAGCCCTTCTTATATCTCAGATTTGCGGTGCATTGCTGGGAATTTATTTTTTATACAATAAAAAATATGGATTGTTAAGCACGGTTATTTATAAGAAATCTTTCAAATTAGACATAAAGATAATGAAATCAGTGTATTCCTTAGGTATACCGGCTGCATTTGAACACATGTTTTGGCAGTTATCATCTATAGTAATGAGCAAGGCAATTCTTACTTACGGTGAGGTAACCTTTGCTGCATATCAGTTAGGCCTGCAGGCAGAGCTGTTGTTGGAAATGCCGGCGGTTGGCGTTGGAATTGCAGCTACTTCTTTGACTGCAAATGCTATAGGGAAAAAAGACGGTCCATTATTAAAAATTTACACCAAGCAATTAATTAAAATATCCACAGCAATAAGTTTGTTCTCTTCATTTTTAATAATTGTTTTTCCGGGTGTTTTTATGGGCTTTTTTACAAATAACCAGGATATTAAAGCAATAGGAATTAATTATTTGATTGTAATGGGATTTATTCAGGTACCTCAAAACTTATCAAAGGTATTAAGCGGAACCATTCGTTCGGCAGGGCATAAAAATATTCCAATGATTATACAATTTGTAGGAATTTGGTGTGTAAGGATTCCAATGGCGCTGATTTTTACATATATCCTCAAATTGGATGTAATATTTATATGGCTGTCAATGTCAGCAGATCAAATATTTAAATTTACTGTAAGCGCAATTATTTATAAAGTCAAAAAGGCTGATCAAATCCATGAACCAAAAGAATAAATAAAAGTCAAGAAAAAACATATATAATAAAATCAAAAATTAATGGCATTTATAAGCTTTTTGTTATAAACTATATATAGGTAAATTATCCGTTGTGGAAATAATTTAAAGGGAGAAATATCATGACTGATTCTAATGATGATGCAATTCGTATGTTAGACGAGGAGAAAAGGTATTTGACGCTTTTATCCAAGCAATACCCGACTATTGCTTCAGCATGTACAGAAATCATAAACTTACAAGCTATTTTAAATCTTCCCAAAGGTACGGAACATTTCCTTTCCGATATTCATGGGGAATATGAATCCTTTAATCATGTACTGAGAAACGGCTCAGGAAATATTAAGCGTAAAATTAATGAGGTTTATGGAGATATCATGAGTGAAAAGGAAATTAAAAGCCTGGCTACTCTGATATATTATCCTGAACAGAAGCTTGAAATAATTCACAAGCAAGAAGAAGACATGGATGATTGGTATAGGATTACTATATACAGGCTTGTGGTAATATGCAGGAAGGCAGCTTTCAAATATACCCGAATGAAGGTGAGGAAGGCGCTTCCAAAAGAATTTGCATACATAATAGAAGAGCTTATGCATAAAGGGCCGGAAGAAGATAAGGAAGAATACTACAGCGAAATAATAAATACTATTATAAAAATAGGCAGAGCTGATGAATTTATTATTGCAATGGCAAAGCTTATCCAAAGATTGGTCATAGACAGGCTGCATATTGTAGGTGATATTTTTGACAGAGGTCCCGGTGCTGACAAGGTAATGGATACTCTAATGAATTACCATACTGTGGATATGCAATGGGGCAATCACGATGTTTTGTGGATGGCAGCTGCTTCAGGCAGCGAAGCAAGCATTGCAACGGTTATAAGAATATGTGCCAGATATGCAAATTTAGACACAATTGAAGATGGATACGGCATAAATATGCTTCCTTTGGCAACATTTGCTCTTGAACATTACGGTGATGATGAATGTATTCAGTTTAAACCTAAGGTAGAAAGTGATATCGTTTATTCAGATAAGGATTTAAAGCTCATTGCAAAGATGCACAAAGCAATTGCCATTATTCAGTTTAAATTAGAAGGTCACATAATAAAAAGACGTCCTCATTTTAAGATGGAGGACAGACTTCTGCTTGAAAAAATAAATTATGAAGAAGGGACAATTAATTTATATGGCAAAACATACCCCTTGAATGATAGAAACTTCCCGACCATTGATCCTAAAAATCCCTATGCACTCACCAAAGAAGAAGAAGAATTGGTTGAAAAATTAAAATCATCTTTCTTAAACAGCGAGAAACTTCAAAAACATATCAGGTTTATGCTGACAAATGGAAGCATGTATTTGAAATTCAACTCCAACCTCTTATACCACGGATGTATTCCCGTTCACGAAGACGGTACCTTTAAGAAGGTAAAAATCGGTTCCTCAGGCAAGGCATACAGCGGAAAAGCTTATTTTGACAGGCTTGAAATATTAGTCAGGGAAGGATATTTTCATAAAACCAATCCTGAAGCTAAACAATACGGTATGGATATTACCTGGTATCTATGGACCGGTCCTGATTCTCCTTTGTTCGGCAAGGATAGGATGACTACCTTCGAAAGATATTTCATAGATGATAAGAAAACACATAAAGAAAATAAAAGTCCATATTTTAAATTAGAAGACAATGAAGAAATGTGTAGGAGGATTTTCAAGGAATTCGGCTTGAATCCGGAATGCTCCCACATTATTAACGGGCACGTGCCTGTTAAAAGCAAAAGCGGAGAAAGCCCCATAAAGGCAAACGGAAAATTAATAGTTATAGACGGAGGATTTTCAAGGGCATATCAAAGTACTACCGGAATTGCAGGCTACACTCTCATATATAATTCCTACGGACTGCTCTTGGTATCTCATGATCCTTTTGAATCAACGCAAAAAGCCATAGAAGAAGAAAAGGATATTCATTCGACTACCATGGTTTTAGAAAAGGAATTGGAAAGAAAAAGAGTTAAGGACACCGATGCAGGGGAAGTTATGAAGGCTCAGATAAAAGATTTGGAAATGCTTTTAGATGCATATAGATTAGGTTTTATAAAAGAACAGGGATAGTATAACAATAAACAACAATCATAAAGACATTTTTCATTCATATTTTATAAAAGAAAGTATGGTGATAAAATGTCTTATTTTTATTCAAGTATAGTACAAAACTTTTTAATAGCATTTGGGGTGGTCATTGGAGCAAGCTTGTTTTCGGGATTAGGAGCTCTTATTACCGACAACCCTCCCTTAAAGGTAATGACTGATGTTGCAGGTTCAATAAAGATATGGGCGATTGCGGCATCCCTAGGCGGTACCTTTTCATCCTTTGCAATGATTGAAAAAGGATTATTTGAAGGGGAGATAAGAACACTTATAAAGCAAATGTTTTTTATTCTGATTTCATTAACCGGTGCAAATGTAGGATACGAATTCATCAAACTCCTTCAAAGATGTGGGAATATATGGGGGAATTAATGAAAACCAAAAATATTAGAAATACCGCAGGATATAAATTCTTAATTTGCTTTATAAGCGGATTGCTTTGGGGAACTTTAGCAGGTTCCGTGGGTATAAGTATGTTGGTCAGTCATAGAATAGATGAATTTTACGAAAAGATAGCATATTTGGAGCATACCATCCAAGATAAAAATGAAAAATTGGATAAGTTAGAAAAATCAATCAACAATGCAAATATTGTTTTGAAGGATATTTCAGTTATATTGGAATTTACCAATTTAAGTGAAGAACAAATAGACCAAATAGACAATATTGAAATTGAAAAAGCAATAAAAGAAAAATATGCATCATCTTTAGGCAAAGAAATCAAGGGTTTGGATGCAGATATACTTGTGCAGATTATAGATAAAAGAATATTAAAATTTCATAATGCAGAGTATAAATTAACAGTCAATAAACTTGTCTTGTCAGATGTTTTAAAGCTTTGGGTAGGTGTTTCTGTTTTCGAAGTGACTTCATAAAGTATTTTTCCAGATGATTAAATTGTAATGTAATGTTAATGTTTATTATGTCGGTATTCATGGTATAATGTAAAAAAAAGAAATAAAGAGGTGGATGATGCGAATAAAATACTTTAAATGGCCAATTCTTATTTCATTATTGTTAATGATTTCTTTGGTTCAATACTCTGCACCGGATGCATATGCCGAAGATTCCATTAAAATAGTAGTTGACGGCAAAAGAATAAAATCCGATGTAGATCCTTATATAAGAAATGACAGAACATTAGTCCCCATAAGAGTAATAGTTGAAGAGCTTAATTCTGTAGTCGAATGGGATGGTGAAAAAAGAGAAGTTCAAATATCTAAGGAAGATATTCATATTGTTCTCAGGATAGACAGTTACTTAGTTGAGTACACAATTGACAATGAAACAACTTATGCACTTATGGATGTAGCACCTGAGATAACCGGAGAGCGCACCTTTGTTCCCATACGTTTAATAAGCAATGCCTTGGGCGTGGGTATAAAATGGGATAATGATGAAAGAACAGTATACGTAGATTCATCAGAAAGTTCAGAAGTTACTAGGTTTTTTGATGTGGAAATTACATCGGTAAAACCCGGACAGACTATTACCGGAACAACCGAGCTTTACACCAAAGCATTAAATGGAGTACCCAAAGGAACAAAAGAAATCAAATATCTTCTTTTAGACAGAGATACCGCAAAAGGATTTGTTATTGCATCAGGAGATGCATCTCAAACTCACCAATGGGTTCCTGCAATGGAAGATACGGGCCAGAAAATTCTTGTGGCTGCATTTTATGATGCAAAAGGTAATTTCTTGTCAGGGGATTCAATACCGATTACGGTGAAAATTCAACCTCAGATAAAACTTAACGGAATAGTTGAAGGTCAGAAGATTACAGCTCACTCGGTACCCTTGAGTACTAGCTTGAATTTTTCTGCAACATATGTAAAATATGAAATGATAAATCCCGATAACGGAGCATATTATATTTCTCCCGGAGCTGACCCGGAGAAACCATTCACTATGATTCCCGTAATGGAAGACAACGGTAATATGTCCGTAAGGGTTATTGCTTATGACACCAAGGGAAACCCATACCATGGTGAATATGTAAACATTGGAATTGATATTGACAGTTACCTATATTTAGGAGGAGTTAAACAGGGACAAGCCATTGACGGCAGTGTAACCTTGTTGGCTCAAAGAAACTTCAATGTGACCGATACGGAATATTATATTGTAGACAAAACAACCGGCCAAGAAAGATTGCTGCATAAAGCAGGTTACGGCTCATACACTTGGTTCCCGGGACCTGAAGATGAAGGAAACAAAGAGCTGTATGTGAAAGTAAAAGATACAGCAGGCAATACTCACGTAAGTAACAGAATTTCGGTTTATGTTTCAGGCAACCCAAAACTTCTCTTGCAGGGAGTAGGACCCGGACAAGTTTTAACTCAAACGACAGAGCTGAACGTTAAAACAAATATAAAATTGGACGGAATTAAATATATCCTTACAAATGCACGGACAGGTAAGGAAATAATCATCTCTGAGAAAAACACCGCAGTAATTGTTCCCGAAAAAGGTGATGACGGTACATGGACCGTAAGAGCTGAAGGAATTTACGGTGGAAAGACAATTAAGACAGAAGAAGTTAAATTCAGCATTTATACAGGGCAGCTATATTCGGCAAAACCTGTAATTGAAAAAGACAAATATTTAGACTTGGTTTCTGACCTTGCCGTGAATACAAGAAAAACCACAGGCATGTCAGCAGCATTGCAGGTTGCCCAGGCAATATTGGAAACAGGCTGGGGACAAAGTGTGCCTGTAGACAAATATGAAGGCAAGTTTTCCTACAATCTTTTTGGAATAAAAGGTGAAGGGACCAATGGCTCTGTAACCTCAAACACCTGGGAGGAATACAACGGCGTTGCATTCAGAATAGATGCTGAATTCAGAGCATATAATAATGAAAAAGAAAGTTGGCAGGACCATAAAGACTTATTACTCTTAAGGGAAAGATATGCACCTTTCAGGGAAGTGATGTATGACAGCACAATGGGAGCATGGGCTCTTAAGAGATGCGGATATGCAACAGATTCTCAGTATGCAATCAAGTTGATAGACATAATAAACAGATATAATTTAAAAGCGTTAGATGAAGTAACAATATAACTGTCAGACTGAGCGTACGCGAAGGATTCCATGAGATTCTTCACTGCCTTCAGAATGACACTTACGTGTATTAATTAAACCAAAGAAATAAGCGGGGAATAATGAATGAAGAGAAGAATAATTCTATCAACCGGAAATGTGCATAAAATAAATGAAATAAAAAGCATATTAAAGGATATGCCTTTTGAGGTGATATCCAAAAATGATTTGGGGTATGAAGACTTTGATGTGGTGGAAGACGGAAGCACGCTAGAGGAAAATGCACTAAAAAAGGCAGGGGAGCTTCATAAACTAACAAAAGGTATAGTCATAGCTGATGATACTGGCTTATACGTGGATGCTCTGAGGGGAGAACCTGGAGTATACTCTGCAAGATATGCCGGAGAGCATGCCACCTATGCGGATAATAATAAAAAGCTTTTAAATAAGTTAAGGGATGTTTCTTTAGAAAAAAGAACCGCTTATTTTAAAACCATTATAGCTGTTATATTCGAAGATGGAAGCAAGATGACAGCAGAAGGTATTTGTAATGGTCATATAGCAATTGAAGAAAGAGGAAACAGGGGTTTTGGATATGATCCCTTATTTGTACCCGAAGGAAGAGATAAAACATTTTCGGAAATGTCGGAGGAAGAAAAGAACAAAATAAGCCACAGGTCAAATGCATTGAAATGTTTAAGAAACATGCTGGAGGAAGCTATTGAAAATTTTGATAATCAGTGACAGCCACAATGTAATTCTGGATTCTCAAATTGAAGATATTAAAAAAGAAGGACTATTTGACCTTTTAATTCATTGTGGCGATAAATATGATGATGCAGACAAACTTGCCCAAAAACTGAAGATTGATAAAGTATTGAATGTACCAGGAAACTGTGATTACAATTACAACATCATGGGAACCAAGACAAATATAATACAAGAAATTGAAGGCAAGAAATTTTTAGTTACCCACGGGCATACACATAATGTGAAAGTGGATTTAAAAAGGCTTAAGGGTTATGCCAAGAAAAATAAGGTTGATATTGTAGTATACGGACATACCCATAAGGCTCAAAATGAAACAATCGACAATATATTATTCTTTAATCCTGGCAGCACAATCTTTCCAAAGGATGGTAAAGCAAGCTTTGGAGTAATAGAGATATCAAAGGACTATTTCAACAGCAAATTAGTACAATTGGAAAATTAAAAATAAATGCAAGCAAATAACAACAAAATTTTTGTTATATTGATTATTTTGCTTGCAGTTTTTTTGTTGACTTAAGATATCAAAAGTTATATAATGAAGCGAACATACGTTTAGATAAAAAGGAGCACTTCATGGGTGAATTTAAAATTAAGTCTGAATATGTACCAACCGGCGACCAGCCTGAAGCAATTGAGAAGATTACCGAAGGATTGAAGAAAAACTACAAATATCAAACACTACTTGGAGTTACCGGCTCCGGAAAAACCTTCACTATGGCTAATATAATCGAAAAAGTACAAAAACCTACCCTAGTTTTAGCTCACAACAAAACATTGGCAGCTCAACTCTGCTCGGAATTCAAGGAATTTTTTCCTGATAATGCAGTCGAATATTTTGTATCTTACTACGATTATTATCAGCCGGAGGCATATGTTCCAAGCAGTGATACATTCATAGAGAAGGATGCATCCATAAATGATGAAATTGATAAATTAAGACACTCTGCAACCGCTGCACTTTTTGAAAGAAAAGATGTAATAATTGTTGCCAGTGTTTCCTGCATTTACGGACTGGGAAGCCCTATAGATTATGAAAATCTTGTTTTATCTTTAAGACCGGGAATGATTAAGGACAGAGATGAAACAATCAGAAAGCTTGTTGAAATTCAATATAAAAGAAATGACATCGCATTTACCAGGGGAACATTCAGGGTGAGAGGAGATACGATTGAAATCTTCCCTGCATCATCTTCTGAAAACGCCATAAGGGTGGAGTTTTTTGGAGACGAAGTTGATAGAATTACGGAAATTAACACTGTAACCGGGGAAATGTTAGGCAGGAGAAATCATATTTCTATATTTCCTGCTACTCACTATGCCACAACAGAAGAAAATGTGAACAGAGCTGTTGAAAGCATTAAGGTTGAGCTTCAGGAAAGATTGAAAGAACTTGAAAGCGAAAACAAACTGCTTGAAATGCAGCGATTGGAACAAAGAACAAACTATGACATTGAAATGCTGCAGGAAATGGGTTACTGCAACGGAATTGAGAATTATTCAAGACATATAAATAATCTTAAGCCGGGAGCAAGACCTTATACCTTGCTTGATTATTTTCCCAAGGACTTTTTAATGATAATAGATGAATCCCACATGTCAATTCCTCAGATAAGAGGCATGTACAACGGTGACAGGGCAAGGAAAACAACCTTGGTGGAATACGGCTTCAGACTTCCTTCAGCCCTTGACAACAGGCCGCTGAAGTTTGATGAATTTGAAAGTATACTCAATCAGGTTGTGTTTTTAAGCGCAACACCGGGTCCCTACGAAACAGAACACTCTCAAAATGTTGTCGAGCAGATTATTCGTCCTACGGGACTTATAGACCCTCCCATATATGTCAGACCGGTGGAAAATCAAATTGATGATCTAATAAATGAAATAAAGAAATCAACCGACAAAAATCAAAGGGTTTTGGTTACAACACTTACCAAAAAAATGGCTGAAGATTTGACGGCTTATTTTAAAAGTACAGGAATTAAGGTAAGGTATCTTCATTCAGATGTAGATACATTGGAAAGAATGGAAATAATAAGGGACTTGCGCATTGGTGAGTTTGATGTGCTTGTGGGAATAAATCTATTAAGGGAAGGATTGGATTTGCCTGAAGTATCCTTGGTGGCAATACTTGATGCAGACAAGGAAGGATTCCTGCGCTCGGAGACTTCTCTTATACAAACAGTGGGAAGAGCGGCCCGAAATATTGACGGAAGAGTTATCATGTATGCTGACAGGATAACCGGCTCCATGGAAAGGGCAATAAAGGAGACTAACAGAAGAAGAGAAATTCAGGATAAGTACAATAAAGAGCACAACATTACTCCTAAATCGGTAATTAAAGGAGTGCGTGACATAATAGAAGCAACCAAGGCGGCGGAGGAAGAAACCGAATATAAAACAAAGAGTAAGGATATAAGTATTTCTGAATATATTATAGAATTAGAAAAAGAGATGCTAAAGGCTGCAGAAAACTTAGAGTTTGAAAAGGCAGCATATTACAGAGACGAAATAAGAGAACTAAAAGGTATGGGGACACACCTCTAGTTTAGGGATGGTCTTTGCGGGCACGAAGAATGTCCCCAATATGAAAGGAAAAAATAATGGACAAAATAATTATTAAGGGAGCAAAGGAAAACAATCTGAAAAATATCAGCATTGAACTTCCAAGAGATAAATTTATAGTTTTTACGGGAGTGAGCGGTTCAGGCAAGACTTCCCTCGCTTTTGATACAATATATGCAGAAGGACAAAGACGTTATGTTGAAAGTTTGTCCTCCTATGCAAGAATGTTTTTGGGACAGATGGATAAACCTGATGTGGAATCGATTGAGGGATTGTCACCCGCAATTTCAATTGACCAAAAATCAACCAGCAGGAACCCGCGTTCAACTGTGGGTACGATTACTGAAATTTATGATTATTACAGACTTTTGTTTGCAAGAATAGGTGTACCTCACTGTCCAAACTGCGGAAAACCGATTACAACTCAGACAGTAGACCAGATTATTGACAAAGTATTGGAATATGAAGAAGGAACAAGAATTCAAGTTTTAGCTCCAATGGTGAGACGTGCAAAGGGAACTCATAAAAAATTATTGGAGGACATAAAAAAAGAAGGCTTTGTCAGAGTGAGGGTTAACGGAGAACTTTTTGAATTAGAAGAAGATATAATATTGGATAAAAATAAAAAACATACTATTGAAGTTGTTATAGACAGGCTTATTATTAAAGCCGGAATACAAAAAAGGCTTGTGGATTCGGTGGAAACGGCCTTGACATTATCCGGAGGGATGGTTCTGATTGACGTAATGGGTCAGGAAGAGTTATTAATGAGCACGAAATTTGCATGCACGGAATGCGGCATAGGTTTTGGGGAAATTTCCCCGAGGATGTTTTCTTTCAATAATCCCATAGGAGCATGTGAAACATGCAACGGTCTTGGTGTTAAAAGAGAAATAGATGTTGACTTGGTAATTCCCGATTATTCAAAGACAATAGGCGAAAGAGCAATAGCACCTTTTGGTGCGGAAGAAGACGGATACTATTATCAAATGTTTGCAGCGCTGGCGAAATACCATAATTTTGATATATCCAAACCTCTTTCGCAAGCTCCAGAAGAGTTCATCGATGAACTTTTGTACGGTACAAACGGAAGAGAAGTAAAAGTAAATTTTATCAGCAAATTTCAAGGAGCAAGAGAATATGTCAGAGAATTTGAAGGAGTTGTAAACAATCTGCAAAGAAGATATAACGAAACCAGATCTCCTGACATGAGACAATGGATAGAGGAATATATGTATGAAAGCCCTTGCCCTGCATGTAAGGGAGCAAGGTTAAATCCTATAAGCCTTGCAGTAAAAATAGGTAACAAAAACATATATGAAGTAACTCAGCTCTCAGTTATAAAAAGCCTGGAGTTTTTTGATAAGCTGGACTTGAGTCCAATGAATAGAATAATCGGCGGACAGATAATCAAAGAAATTCGAGACAGATTGCAATTTTTGTCAGATGTTGGACTTAATTATCTCACATTGGCAAGAAATGCATCTACGTTGTCAGGAGGCGAATCTCAGCGAATAAGATTGGCCACTCAAATAGGTTCAAGTCTTGTTGGGGTATTATATGTATTGGATGAGCCAAGCATAGGACTCCATCAAAGAGATAATGCAATGCTTATTAAAACATTGAGAAGTTTAACAGATTTAGGTAATACGCTTATAGTGGTTGAGCATGATGAAGAAACTATGCAAAATGCAGATTATATTTTGGATATAGGTCCCGGAGCAGGAGTGCACGGCGGGGAAGTAGTAGAATTTGGAACTATAAATGAAATTAAAAATAATTCAAATTCAATAACCGGACAATATTTGAGCGGAAAGAAAAAAATCGAAGTGCCTGAAGTAAGAAGAAAGGCTGAAAAATTTATTGAAATTAAAGGGGCTAAAGAAAATAACCTTAAGAATATAGACGTGAAGATACCTTTAGGGATAATGTGCTGCGTTACAGGGGTATCCGGCTCCGGTAAAAGCTCCTTGATAAATGAAATATTGGCAAAGGGTCTTCACCAGAAATTATTCAAGAACACAAATCGTCCCGGAAAATTCGACGAAATGCTTGGCATTGAAAATATAGATAAAATAATTACCATTGACCAATCACCGATAGGAAGGACCCCCAGGTCTAATCCTGCCACATACACGGGAGTATTTGACTACATCAGGGATGTTTATTCGATGACTCTTGAATCTAAGGAAAGAGGCTATAGTAAAGGGAGATTCAGTTTTAATGTTAAAGGCGGGAGATGCGAAGCATGCCGCGGGGATGGAATTTTAAAAATTGAAATGCATTTTCTGCCTGATGTATATGTGCCCTGCGATGTGTGCAAGGGCAAAAGATACAATAGAGAAACATTGGAAGTAAAATATAAGGGCAAAAATATAGCGGATGTATTAGATATGACCGTTGATGAAGCCTTAGATTTCTTTGAAAATATTCCCAGAATTCAAAATAAAATAAAAACATTGCAGGATGTTGGACTGGGATATGTGAAATTAGGTCAGCCTTCACCTGAATTATCCGGAGGAGAAGCACAGCGTGTTAAGCTGGCATATGAGCTGAGTAAAAGAGGTACGGGTAAAACAGTCTACGTCTTGGATGAACCTACAACCGGTCTTCACATAGCGGATATTCATATGCTTATAGATGTTTTGAACAGACTTGTGGAAGCAGGCAATACGGTAATTGTAATCGAGCATAATTTAGATGTTATAAAAACTGCAGATTATATTATAGATTTAGGTCCCGAAGGCGGTGACGGCGGAGGAACAATCGTAGCACAAGGTACTCCTGAGGAAGTGGCTGAAGTAAAGAACTCTTATACAGGGCAATACTTGAAAAAGATTTTATGGGACAGTGGGGACGTACCTTAACTGTCCCATTGCTATGAATGACCTTAAATTACAATAAATTAAAGTGGCTAAGGATTATTGTCATATATGACAGTAGGCTTAGCCATATTTGTTAAGTGGGACAGTTAAGGTACGTCCCCACTGTCCTTCTAAAGTATTACTAAGGCGACTGCAATTGCAGCACCGATTCCGCAAAGCACTGGTATTAAATTTTTTCTTGCCAGCTCCTGAGGACTTATATTACAAATCGCAGCCACAGGAATAACAGCCCAAGGAATTATGGTTCCTCCGTCAACCCATACTGTTATTACTTGACCTAAAGCAGCCAATCCTGCCATATCAATATCGATAACATTTGAAAATGTATAAGCCAAGGTTCCTACAATCGGAAGTCCTGAAAATCCTGAACCATCCAAACCTGTTATGAGGGCTACGGCAGTCTGAGTTAAAATAGTCGAAAGTTTGGTCATTTGTATGTTTTCAGATAAGAATAAACTTATGTCATTCAATATACCGGGTGCTCCTTCACCCAATACTGCTGCAGCTCCATTCTGATTACCTAAGAAGAAAAATCCTCCTATGAAAAGTACTGGAGCAAAAACAGAAATTCCAAATTTAAAACCCTCTTTTATATAATTTACTATTAATTCAAAACCATCTCTTAATTTAAAGCTTGTTAAAACAGTTAAGAGCATTATGATTATTGCGGTTCCTCCTACAAGTGCGGTTGCATCGCCTCCTGCCAAATTGAATTTTACCATTGCCACAATATCAATTAAAAATGCTATCGGAGTTAAAACAGCAACATATTTTGCTGTCTTACTTTGAGTTATTTCTTCATGTTTAAAATTATTATTTGCAGAAGGTAAAAGTTGGGAAGACTTTTTCAGGTCTCTTTTCATCAGGAAAAATGCAGTTGCTATAGTCACTGCAGACATTGTAAGCCATATGGGAATTGATGCCCTAATAATTTCAGTTACTTCAATGCCCGCCCCGGCAGCGGTTATGGTAGGTGCTCCTTGTATAAAAAAGTCACTGGAAAGTGCAATACCATGACCGAATAAATTCATGGCAACCGCCGCATAAATAACAGGCAGGCCCGTGGCAACTGCAGCAGGCAGAAGGACTGCCCCTATTAAGGGAACTGCAGGACTGGGCCAAACGAGCCAGGATATTATCATCATTGCCACACCTATTCCCCAAAATGCCATTGTTTGATTAACCATTATTTTTTTGATTGGTGACATAATTAACGCATCTGCACCAACCGCCTGCAAGGACTTAGACATGGCGACAACCAATGAAATTATAAGTATAATACCCCAAAATTCATTGCCTGAATAAATAATTGTGTTAAATATAGACTGAACAGCAAATACCGCACTGCCAGAGTAAAGGAAACCCATGGCAAAAATACCGACAATACATGGAATTACAATTTCTTTTTTCATGAGCATAATAACAAGAATAATTACTACCATTATCATATATAAGTAGTGAAGAGAAGTTAAAACCATATGAAACCTCCTTGGAATTAAGCAGAGGAACATTCCTTCAAGAAAATTTTAATAGTGTGTCCCCCTGCCTTATGTAATTGTGTCCTCTTACATATAAATTGGCACCATTATATTTGTGTACCTATTCCTCTGACTATTTTTTCAAAGCATTCATTAACAAGGTTAAAATCCATGGAGTCAACATAAAATACTTCTAAAAGTTCATGCAACTTTTTTGTTTCGGAAAGCTTATCTAATGCATTTCTTATTAATAAATCATATAAATGAAGGTTTTTTTCAATTTCAGAAACACGTGTCTTTATACTTTCAGAATCTATTATGCAGTGAATATCAAAAACCTCCTTATATTTTTCATTCATATGATTTTCTGCAGTAACAATTATAAGTTTTTTTTCAGGCAAGTATATATGCTGCAGCTTTTTCGGGAATAGAGGTCTGTAATAGCATTCTGCAGTAGATCCCTTTTTTATTGCTTCGTTTAAAATTCTTTCCAGGAATACGGAAGAATAGTTTGTATCATTACCTACAACCGCCCACACTTCATTTTCTTCAAAGAACTTTTCAGTATAGCTTATATATCCGTTTGACGTAAAAGATTCGGTAAACAGTTTTCTGACATTGTCGCTTTTTTTATCAGATGAATGAGCAAACAGTCCGGTAATTGCTTTTTCGCACATTTCATTAAATTTTTCGACATCAACATACAAATCATAAATCGAGCTGATTTCGTTATAGATAATACCTGCAGCTTTTAAATACCTGTAAGCACTTAAATATTTATTTGATTTAGCTTTATTGGTTTGGATTATAGCTGTCTTATGTTTATTTAGTTTTTGAACGTCAAGAAAGGAACCGAGATTAATGATTTCATCAACTGCTCCAGGAATGACAGGGTCAATGGTATGAGGTGCAGTACCATCAACAAAAAGAGTTTTAAGTTCAGGAATCAAAATTCCGTCAAGACTTACATTATCGCTTGAGCAGTGTATGTATTCTATTGAATAGTTCTTTTTTTCCATTTCATCTGCAA
>JAAYPY010000135.1 GCA_012519555.1 Tissierellia bacterium
AATGAATACAAAAAATGAAGCAAAAAAAATGAAACGGTCAGGTGGTGTATATGTCTCATCAAGCAATATACAGAAAATTCCGTCCTAAAATATTTGATGATGTCTTAGGTCAGGAGCATGTAACCAGGACTTTGAAAAATCAAATAATGACTAATAATCTAGCCCATGCTTACCTTTTCAGCGGAATAAGAGGAACAGGAAAAACATCCACTGCCAAGATATTTGCAAGGGCTGTTAACTGTTTAAACAACCATGAAGGAAATCCATGCAATGAATGCGAAATATGCAAAAGTATATTGGATGAAACCAATATGGATGTTATCGAAATGGATGCAGCGTCAAATAACGGTGTAGATGACATTAGAGAGCTTAGAGACAAGGTAATGTTTTTACCTGTTAAGAGCAAGTACAAGGTATATATAATCGATGAAGTACATATGCTGTCAAAAGGCGCCTTTAATGCACTTTTAAAAACCTTGGAGGAGCCCCCCAAGCATCTGTTATTTATACTTGCAACTACCGAGTCTCAGAGAATTCCTGCTACAATATTATCCAGATGCCAGAGATTCGATTTAAAAAGAATCAAAGCTGATATTATTGTAGACAATATGAAAAAAATCTGCAATGAGCTCAATATAAAGTATGAAGAAAAAGCGTTGAAATTGATTGCGGCAAATTCAGAAGGAGCAATGAGAGATGCCCAAAGCATCTTGGACAGATGTATATCCTTCAACTCTCAAGTTGATTATGAAACAGTGATAAATTTATTGGGAGCAGTTAATTACCAGCTAATTTTGGAAGCAGCAGATGCAATTGTCGACAAAAATATTGAAAGAACCATGTCTTTAGTTGATAATATTTTAGGCAGCGGAAAAGAACTTACTTTTTTTCTTGATGAATTGATCACTTGTTTCAGAAACATGCTTATAATAAAAACAACAAATTCTTCAAATAATCTGATGAGGATATCTGAAGATGAAATTAGTGAAATAATAGGACTAAACAAAAAAGCTACTGTTGATGAGATAGTAAGAATAATAGAAGAGCTGTCAACAGCACAGTCAGAATGCAAGAAAGCATTAAATCCAAGAGTTTTATTAGAAACAAAGCTGATAAAGATGTTACATAATTTTAATTATGTAAATATATGTGAATTAGTCAAAAGAATAGAGAACATAGAAAGCAGTATTAATGTAAAAGTTCAACCTAGCCACATGGTAAGAAAAAGGGAGATCCAGTCTGCTAAGGTAGATATATCTTCAGAAAACATAGAAAATAATCAAGCAACAAAAAAGAAAGCTAATACAAAAAAGAATGAAAATTCACTAAAAGACAATGAAGAAGTTAAAGAAAAAGAAAGTGATAATACACAGGAAATCAAAAGCGACGAGGCAATTTTCAATATCATAGTAAACCAATGGCAATCTATACTTAAGGAAATCAGAAGCGAAAATGCAGGGCTCCAGGCAATTATCAGGGAGTCCATGCTGATTGAGGTAATAAACAAAAAGGCCGTATTTGAATTCGACCCGAAATTTACATTCCATATAAATGCTGCAAATCAGCCTAAAAACAAAGAAGCTTTTAAAGAAATTCTTAGCAGATTTATAAATGAAAAATGCGAGGTTGAATTTATTACAAAAAATGAAGTGAAGCATGAAAAACCAAAAACAACCATAAAAGATATATATGAAGATTTGAAAAAAGAATTTGGAGAAATAGTAGAATATAAACAGGAGGATTAAGATGGCAAAAGGCAGAAAAATGCCTATGGGTATACCCGGCGGCGGAAATATGAACAATATGATGAAACAGGTTCAAAGAATGCAAAAACAAATGGAAGAAATGCAAAGAGAGCTTGAACAAAGGGAAGTGGAAGCTACATCAGGGGGAGGAGCTGTTTCCGTTAAGGTAAACGGCAAAAAAGCCTTGCTTGAACTTAAAATAGATCCTGAAGTAGTGGATAAGGATGATGTGGAAATGCTTGAAGACATGGTTGTAGCTGCTATTAATGAAGCTTTCAGAAAAGCTGATGAGATGATGGAAAATGAAATGAAAAAAGTAACAGGCGGAGTAAACATACCGGGGTTAATGTGATGGAGCATTATACAGCGCCTATTACAAAACTTATAGAAGAATTGGCAAAGCTTCCCGGAATAGGCAGAAAGTCAGCTCAGCGGCTTGCCTTTCATATTTTGGATATGAAGGACAGCGATGTTGTGGAATTGGCAAAAGCAATAGTTAATGGCAAAAAAAACACTAAACACTGCCAAACATGCGGAAACTTATCAGAAGGTGAGCTGTGCAGCATTTGCAGCAGCATAAAAAGGGACAGGTCAACCATTTGTGTCATTGAAGATGTAAGAGATATTGCAGCTATGGAGAGAACCAAGGAATACAAAGGTGTCTATCATGTTCTTCACGGGACCATTTCTCCTCTTGATGGAATCGGTCCTGATGAAATAAACATAAAAAGCTTAATTACAAGACTTAATGAAGATATAAAAGAAGTTATCTTGGCAACCAATCCCACCATCGAAGGTGAAGCAACGGCTGTTTATATATCACGACTCATAAAGCCTATGGGAATAAAGGTTACCCGTATAGCTCACGGAATCCCCATAGGCGGAGATATTGAATATACAGACGAAGTAACTCTCATGCGGGCATTGGAAGGCAGAAGAGAAATGTAAAAGCATAAAAAGACGGGGCTATAAATTGTATTTAATATAGCATTTGTTGAGAGGGGAGAATTATGGCACAGCTTTATTTCAGATACAGCACCATGGGTGCGGGAAAGAGTATAGAAGTACAAAAGGTTGCATTTAATTATGAAGAAAGGGGACAAAACCCCTTGTTATTTACATCTTCCTTGGATAACAGATTTGCAGAAGAAGGAGTTATTGCTTCCAGAATAGGCCTTAGCAGAAGGGCCATATCTGTTAATGATGATATGAATATTTATGATCTTGTTAAGGAATATAATGATATATTCGGTGTTGATGCTGTTATAATTGATGAATGTCAGTTTTTAAAAAAACACCATATAGAGGAGCTAACCGATGTGGTTGATGAATTGGATATTCCTGTTATGTGCTATGGATTGAGAGCTGATTTTAGAAATGAATTATTCGAAGGTTCATACTGGCTTTTTGCCTTAGCCGACAAAATAGAAGAAATTAAAACCATTTGCTGGTGCGGCAAAAAAGCATTGACTAATGCTCGTATTATGGACGGTAAGGTAGTATATACAGGAAAACAAATTTTAATAGGAGGCAATGAAAGCTACATTCCTCTTTGCAGGAAGCACTATAAGGAAGGTAAGGTTATGCCTTACAGGGAAAAAGAGGAAGACTTAATAGTAAGATATGAAAAACTAAAAAAGCTTAAATAGTCTTAAAGCAGAATCTTCAAATTTATGATAACGAAGGAGCTTATATGGCAACATTTGATAATTTTATGAAGTTGGATATAAGGGTTGGAGAAATTATAGAAGCAAAAAATTTTGAAAAGGCAAAAAAGCCTGCTTATAAACTTATTGTTGATTTTGGAGATGAAATTGGAATTAAAAACTCCAGTGCTCAAATAACCGATTGTTATGCATTAGATGAGCTAATAGGAAGACAGATTTTAGCAGTTGTGAATTTTCCTCCAAGACAAATTGCGGATTTTATGTCTGAAGTCCTTGTCTTAGGAATTTATTCAAAGCAAGGAGTAATTTTGATACAACCTGACAAAAAGGTTGAAAAAGGTGACAAGTTAGGATAGTAGAAAGTATTGGGGAGAATATGAAAAGTATATATTATTATGATACAGATATTGGTAAAATAACTATCGCAGAGGAAGACGGCTATATAACACATGTTTTGTTCGGGAATGAAAAATTACATGACAGCACGGTAAATGAAACTCCTCTAATAAAGGAAGCACATATACAGATAGTGGAATACTTAAAGGGTGAAAGAAGCTCATTCGATTTGCCCTTATCTCCATCCGGCACGGAATTTCAGCAAAGAGTTTGGAATGCTCTTAAAGCTATACCTTACGGCAAAACTGTGACCTATAAGGATATTGCAAAAAAAGTCGGAAATGAAAAGGCATGCCGAGCTGTAGGTATGGCAAATAATAGAAATCCTATTTCAATTATTATTCCATGCCACAGAGTAATAGGTAAAAACGGTAAGCTGATAGGGTATGGCGGGGGCTTAGGAATAAAAGAGTACTTATTAAAGTTAGAAAGTAATAATTTATAAATTAGCGAATTAATTTGGAATATCAGGAATAAAAAGGAACATCCTGTCTATAATAATATGGATAGGAGGTTTTTTCCATGAACGATATTCAAAAAAAAATCAGTATTAAAAATATATTAGAGAGTTTTAAATCAAAAAAGCAATCTGTTTATGACGATGAGTTTATAAATATTGAAAATGCTAAAAAAGAATGGGAAGATGCAAAAAATATATTTGAAAATGTTTCACAGCCTGACTTGGTAGACTATGCAATTTACAAGGTAGAAGCTGCTGAGCAAAAATATATTTATCTGTTAAAGCAATATAGGAATAATAATTTAACGTAAAAAAATCACTCAATATTAAGAGGGGACATTCCTTTAAGGTGTGTCCCCCGTCTGCTTCATCCGCTAAACTAATTCTTGTTCCAAAGAGTTGAATATATCTGAAGAAAAGAATTCTTCCAATGTTATTTCAAAACCATCGCAAATCTTCTTTATCAGTACAATTCCTATATCTTTTCTATCGCTGTTATATACGCTGTAAACTGTAGATGGTGTAATACCGGATAAGTTGGCAAGTTTGTTTACAGCTATGCCTCTGTCATCACAAATTTCATTTATTCGGTTTATTACGGCTTCCTTTACAACCACTTGTCGTCACCTCCAATGATATATGTTATGAAATATTGTATCATATTTTCGTTTAAACGTATACGCCAAAACGTAGAAATTTAATAATATTACAAATATATTTATAAAATAACGCCATCAAACATTGCAAACGTTGAAAATGAGTAATTATGATATTTGTGAATACATATTTATAGATTTTCAAAATATTTGTTTTGTTTTTGCATAAATGTTAAAATGGTCAGACATCAGTTGAAAATAAATTGAGGATATGCATCGCATATCCTCAATTTATTGTTTTGATTTTTCGTATTCCTGCATTGCCTTTAAAGTTTCATCCAACAAGTAGTCTAATTCCCAACCTAACATTTCAGCACCGGTTTTTATAGCTTCTCTTGAGCATCCTGCTGCAAATCCGGTTGATTTAAATTTTTTCTTTAATGACTTAAGCTCCATATCCAAGGTACTCTTTGAAGGGCGCATTAATGTTGCAGCACCAATTAATCCTGTCAGTTCATCAGTTGCAAAAAGAATTTTTTCCATGGTGTGTTCAGGCTTTATTGTTACATCTGTCAATCCGTAGCCATGGCTTGCGGCAGCCTTGATAATTTTTTCGTCTACACCCTTCTGCGACAGTATCTCCTGCATTTTTACGCAATGCTCATCAGGATACATTTCGAAGTCAATATCATGCAAAAGACCCACTATTCCCCAAAATTCCACTTCATCCTCAAAACCTAATTTTTTTGCAAAATGTTCCATTACAAAGCTTACCGTATCTGCATGCTCTAAATGAAATTCATCTTTGTTGTACTCTTTGAGCAATTCCCATGCTCTTTCTTTAGAAATATTCATTATATCCCTTCCTTATAGTGTAATAACATAATTTTAACTTATTTAACACAACATGTCTATAACAAAAATCATAATAAACATTATTCTACAATTTATATTTTGATTGACAAACTTTATACATAGTGTTATCATGAAGCATGATGAATTTAGCGTGAATTTTTACACATATAATTCCGCCTATAATGCACAAAAAACGAAGATTTTAACAATTAATTGTCTCTAGCGCAATCGTTTGTTAATTAATTATTTATATTGATTTTCATGAAATATCATGCTATAATCTTGGAGTATTTATGAAAGATATAACCAGAGTTCAATCCATTGACAGAGCAGTGGCAATATTAGAATGTTTCAGTGAAGAAAAAAAAGAGCTTAAGCTGACGGAGATTTCCGAAAGATTAGGTTTAAACAAGAGTACCGTGCATGGGATTATTTCAACCCTTAAATATCACGGATTTATCTCTCAGGATGAAGAAACTCAAAAATACAAATTGGGCATACGATTTATCGGATTTGGAGATTTAGTCGTAAATTCGTTGAATATACGAAACGTAGCAGTACCTGTAATAAATGAAGTGTGTGATAAAATCGAAGAAACAGTACATGTGGCTATGCTTGACGGGACAGATGTTGTTTGGATAGAGAAAAGAGAATGCAATAAGTCAATAAAAACATCAACTACAATAGGAGCAAGGCTGCCGGCTTATACAACCGCAGACGGGAAAATAATTATATGTTATCAGAGTAAAGATAGAATCAAAACTTATTTACCGAAAAGAATTCCTAAACATACTAAAAATACAGTAACAAATAAAGGTGAGTTCATTAAGAAGTTAGAAGAAATGAAGAAAAACGGTTACACAATAGATAATGAAGAATATGTTGAAGGTATAAAATGTGTGGCTGCACCGATATTTGACCATGACGGGAAAGTAAGATTCAGCTTGAGCACTACAGGACCTGCTTTTAGGATGAAGGATGAGAGGGTAAAGGAAATAATTGTTATTATTAAAGAAGCTGCTAATGAAATATCAAGAAGAATTGGATATAAAGAATAAACTTTAGGATTGCCGGGAAACCGCATCCTATTTAAAACAGCATATATCAGAACGCAGTTCGATAATGCTGAACAAAAATCTAAAAAATTTTCATAAATCTGTTGACTAATGTAATACAACCTGATAATATTGTACCGTTTTAAACTACAAGTTAATCAGGTGATGAAAATATAATCAGAAAATAAAGTCATAAACAGCTTAATGCTGACAATAATATAAAGATACAATAAAGTTATAAGCAGCTGATAAGCTGAAGGTAATATTTCGATATAAGAAAGTTATCGGCAGCTGATAAGCTGAAGGTAATATTTCGATATAAGAAAGTTATCGGCAGCTTAAGCTGATTATATATATTATATATTAAGATTTTATGGAGGAAAGTAATGAGAAAAATATTAGCAATAGTGTTGATCTTGACTATGTCTATATTTGCTTTTGTAGGATGTACAAAGGATCAACCGGAGGTTGAAACACCGGTGGCAGAAGAACCAAAAAATGAAGAACCAAAAAACGAAAAGCCTGTAGCTGAAGAACCATTGGCAGAAGGTGCCGTTAAAACAGGGTTAGCAGTTGTTTCATCTGTTGAGAAATCTAAGGATGCAGGCGAAAAAGACGGATTGGCACAAACTGATTCAGTAATTGTTGCAGTTACTGTTGACAATGAAGGAAAAATAGTGCAAACTGTAATAGATACAGCACAAACAAAAATTGAATTCAGCAAAGAAGGCAAGATTCTACCTGATTTAAACACTGTGTTTAAATCTAAACAAGAGCTTAAAGAAGAGTATGGAATGGGCAAAGCTTCCACTATAGATAAAGAATGGTATGAGCAAGCTAATGCTTTGGCTGAATATGTAGCAGGTAAAACTGTTGAAGAAGTCAAAGGTATCGCAGTTGATGAATCAGGAGTTCCAACTGAAGCTGACTTAGTATCATCAGTTACTATAAAAATTAATCCATATAAAGAAGCTATTGAGAAAGCAGTAGCAAATGCTAAGAACTTAGGTGCAGATGCTTCTGACAAATTAGGATTGGGAGTTGTAACAACAATTTCAAAATCTAAAGATGCAACAGCTGATGCAGAAGGATTAGCTCAAGCTTATTCAACATATACAGCAGCAACATTTGATAAGGATGGAAAAGTAACAAGCTCAATAATAGATGCATCTCAAGCTAATGTAAAATTTGATGCAACAGGTAAAATCACTTCAGATTTAACAGTTGCACCTATAACAAAGGTTGAATTAGGTGAAGACTACGGAATGAAAAAAGCTTCTGCCATAGGTAAAGAATGGTATGAACAAGCAGATGCATTTGCAGCTTATGTGGTAGGCAAGACGGTTGAAGAAATTAAAGGTATAGCTGTTGACGAAAGTGGTCATGCTACCGAAGAAGATTTAGTATCATCTGTTACTGTAGGAATTGAGGACTTCCAGAGCATTTACGAAAAAGCATATAACAATTCAAATAGGTAACATTTCAAACATGAATCATCATTGGGGGCAGAATCTGCCCCTTTATTTTTAGAGGTGTTAGTTGATTAAGAAAGTAATTTCCATAATATTGTTAATATTAACAATAATAAGTTTAACAGCCTGCGGTGAGAAAGAACTTACTCGTTATCAATCTGAATTTATAATGCTGTTTGATACTTCCACAAGAATTGTGGGATATGCAAAGAGCAAAGCAGAGTTTACCAAGTATTCCCAAATTATTTACGACAATTTAGAGGAATATCATAAGCTTTATGATATCTATAACGATTATGAAGGTATTAACAATATTAAAACTATAAATGATAATGCAGGAATAAAGCCTGTCAAGGTAGACAAAAGAATAATCGAGCTGCTTAAATTTTCAAAAAAGCTATATATGGAAACAAACGGCAAAACAAATATTGCTTATGGTGCTGTTTTGAAAATCTGGCATGAATACAGAACCAAAGGATTAGAAGACCCTGAAAATGCATCTCTTCCCACGATAGAAGAGCTGCAAAAAGCGTCTCAACATACAAATATTGAAGATATTATTATTGATGAGAAGCTTTCAACAGTCTTTTTAGAAGATCCTCTTATGAGCCTTGATGTTGGTGCCCTAGCAAAGGGATATGCATCCGAACAGGTAAGTAAAATTGCAAGAGACAGGGGTATGCATTCCGCATTATTGTCTGTAGGAGGAAATGTACGAGCCATAAACAATAATGTGACCACAAATGAGCCATGGAATGTAGGAATCCAAAACCCTGATCGCCAAGATGAAAATCCGGTTTTCAAAGTAGTTAAGATAAATGACGGCTCCTTGGTAACAAGCGGTGATTATGAAAGATACTACATGGTAGACGGAGAGAAGTATAATCATATAATAAATCCCGACACTATGTATCCTGCAAAATACTTCACTGCCGTATCTATAATCTGCAAGGATTCAGGAGTAGCAGATGCCTTATCAACAGCTGTATTCTGTATGCCTTTTGAGGAAGGCCTTGAATTTATTAACTCCTTGCCTGAAACAGAAGCAATGTGGATTTTCAGCGATAAAACAGTAAGATACAGCGATAATTTCAAAAGCTTTATTAAAGAATAACAATATGAGTTTTTTATTGACATTTCACCATGTATTTACAATTGACACTATTTAAATATTATTATAGAATTAATAAGCAATCCTATAGGGGTTGCTTATTTATATGATATAAACATACACTAAGTTTTCATCAAGAGGTTTAAATGAAAGGGTCGGATTATAGAATTATCAGAAGGTCAGCTAAAGGTTTTATAAAACTTTTCTACATATCTGCTGCAGCAACCATAATTAAGGTTGCTGCAAGTTTTGCTGTGCCTCAAGTTATTAGGTTTGCCGTCGACCATGTCATAGATAATGTTCCTTTAAACTATCCAAGACAAATTATTAATATGCTGGATGCTATAGGCGGCATAGAATCCTTAAAAGAAAATTTGTGGCTTTTTGCTCTTTTAATTTTAATATTGGCAGTCATAACAGGTATAAGCGATTATATGGGAAGAATAACCCTTGCAAGGGGAACGGAAGGAACTATAAAAGCTCTAAGGGATAAATTGTTTGAACACATACAAAATTTGCCCTACAGTTGGCATATTAAAAATCAAACCGGAGATATAATACAAAGGTCAACATCAGATGTTGAAGTGATACGTAATTTTATCAGCACTCAATTGGTTGAAATGTTCAGAGTGATAATATTAGTCATAATATCGCTGATTTTAATGTTTTTAATGAACTTTCAACTTACTGTGGCAGTATTGATATTTATACCTCTAGTACTTTTGTATTCCACGATTTTTTATGGTATCTTAGCAAAAAAATTCTTGGTTGCAGATGAAGCGGAAGGACAGCTGTTTACTACAATCCAGGAGAATTTAACAGGGGTTCGTGTTGTAAGAGCTTTTGGCAGGGAAAGGCATGAAATAGAAAAGTTCTCTGAAAGGAATAATACCTTTTCCGAGCTGTGGGTTAAACTTGGATATCAGTTAGGATATTACTGGGGAATTGGGGACTTGGTAACAGGAGTGCTTCTTATGGTAATTGTTGTGTACGGTACATATTTTGCCATAAACGATGTAATTACATTGGGAGAATTTTTGGCATTTGCTTCTTATGCTGCAATGATCGGATGGCCTCTTCGAAGCTTTGGAAGAATTTTATCGGAGCTTAGCAAAGCAAAAGTTTCATTAAAAAGAATCTGTGAAATTTTAAGTGAGCCTGTTGAGTTTGATGATCCCGATTCGCTGACTCCTGATATATTTAAGGATATCGAATTTAAGAATGTTTCATTTAAATATGAAGGGGAAATTTCGGTTCTTAAAAATATCTCTTTTAAAATAAAGGCAGGAAGCACATTTGCTATATTAGGCGGTACAGGTTCAGGAAAAACAACTCTTATGTATCTTCTGAACCGCTTGTATGATTTGCCTGATGACATGGGCAGCATTACCATAGGCGGAGTGAATATTAAAAATATTAAAAGGGAACATTTAAGAAAAAACATTGGAATGGTACTCCAAGAGCCCTTTTTATTCTCTCGTACAATCAAGGAAAATATAGCAATAGTAAACCCGGACACTTCCATGGATGAAATCAAGGGAGCGGCGTCAATAGCTCGTGTTGATGAATCTATAGAAGAATTTTCAAAGGGCTATGATACTCTCGTGGGAGAAAGAGGAGTTACCTTGTCCGGAGGTCAAAAACAACGTGTTGCAATAGCTCGGATGCTGCTTCAAAAAACACCTATTATGGTATTTGATGATTCATTATCTGCAGTCGATGCCGACACAGATGCCAAAATTCGTTCATCTCTTAAGAAAAGAAAGGGCAGTTCAACAATTATTATAATATCCCACCGTATAACAACCTTAATGGAATCCGATACTATTTTGGTCTTAGACAAGGGGCAAGTATCCGATATAGGAACCCACGAGGAATTAATAAACAGAGATGGTATTTATAAAGACATATATAATGTTCAGATGAACCTGGCGGAGGAGGATATAGAATGAATTATTATGAAGAAGAATGCTATAGCTCCTTTAATATAAAGCCCTGGTTAAAATTAAGGAGATTCTTTAAACCCTACACAAAAAAACTCATAGGCTTGACTATTTTGATGTTTGTCACCGCCCTGATGGATTTATCCATCCCCTTGTTTCAAAAATATGCAGTGGATAGTTTTATTGCTAAAAATACCATGGAAGGCTTGAATAGTTTTATTGGTGTTTATGCGGCAGTTTTAATAACTATGGCTCTAGCCGTCACCTTGTTTATACGACTGGCAATAGTAGTTGAAATGCACATTGGAATGGATTTAAGAAAGGAAATATTTGAACATCTTCAAAATCTTTCATTGTCATATTACAACACGACTCCCGTGGGCTATATATTGGCAAGAACCTTAAGTGATACCAATAAAATCGGAAGCATGATCGCATGGGGATTGGTGGATGTTTTTTGGTCCTTTGCCTATGTAATAGGTGCTTTTATTGCAATGTTTATGCTTAATGTCAGGCTTACGCTTATTGTAGGATTGGTAGTTCCCCTTATGGCGGTTATAACAGTTTATTTTCAAAACAAGATTTTGTTTACCAGCAGACAGTTAAGAAAGGTTAACTCCAAAATGACCGCCAGCTTCAATGAAGGAATAACGGGTGCTAAAACCTCCAAGACATTGGTAATAGAAGACAAGAACTTGATGGAATTCAAGAAGATCAGCAGTGAATTGGAATTGTCAGCCGTTAATTTGTCAAGAATAAATGCTTTATACATTCCCATAATAGTATTTTTTGGTTCGGTTTTAACGGCCTTGGTCCTTGCAAGAGGAGGCATTTTGGCAATGGATAAAATTATTCAAATAGGTACCCTTTCAGCTTTTCTTTCTTATGCGGTTAACATATTTGAACCGATACAGCAATTAGCCCGAACATTTGCCGAAATTATATCTCTCCAGGCAAATATTGAGAGGGTTATGGACCTATTGGAGAAGGAACCCTTAATAAAAGACAGGGAAGATGTAATAAGAGTCTATGGAGATAATATTAACCCTAAAAGAGAAAATTGGGAAGAAATTCAAGGAGAAATTGAATTTAAAAATGTAACATTTAAATATCCTGATGGAGATGAGGAAGTTTTAAAAAACTTTAATCTGCATATTCCGGCCGGTACCAATGTTGCCATTGTAGGCGAAACGGGAGCCGGCAAAAGCACCCTTGTAAATCTTGCATGCAGGTTTTTCGAGCCTACGGAAGGCGAAATACTTATAGATGGCAAGGATTACAGAGAAAGGTCTCAGCTTTGGCTCCATTCCAATATCGGATATGTTCTTCAAACCCCTCACTTATTTTCCGGGACCATCAAGGAAAATATAAGATACGGCAATTTAGATGCAAGAGATGAAGATATAATGGAAGCTGCAAAAATTGTTTCCGCAGATGCCATAATCAATAAATTTGAAAAAGGTTATTACAGCCATGTGGGTGAAGGGGGAGACAGGCTTTCTACCGGGGAGAAACAGCTGATTTCAATAGCAAGGGCAATATTGGCAAACCCTAAAATTTTTGTATTGGATGAAGCAACATCTTCAGTTGACACATATACGGAAAAACTTATTCAAAAAGGTATTGAATATTTGTTAAAGGGCAGAACCTCCTTTATTATTGCTCACAGACTTTCTACAATTAAAAGGGCTGACATTATTCTAGTAGTTAATAATGGTAAAATAATTGAAAGAGGAACTAACAAGGAACTTATAGCAAAAAAGGGTCATTACTATAATTTATATACTAAACAATTCGAAGAGGAAAGGACCTTAGAAGTTTTGCAATAATCTGACATTGACACATGTTTTTAATTATGATATCATCTTTATGCTGTGCTAGATGGGGAGGTAGCGGTGCCCTGTACTTGCAATCCGCTGCAGCAAGGTGGAATTCCCTCCCTGAGGCCTACATTGTGAGGTCTGCCTTTGGCAAGTAGCGTTGATAACTTGGTCTTGCGCAACAAAAACCTATGAACCCTGTCAGGTCCGGAAGGAAGCAGCAGTAAGTAGATCCTTTTGTGTGACGCGAGGGTGCCGGGTTTGAGCTAACTGCCGGAGTAACGCTTGTTATGTATTGTCGAAGGGAGGGTGCACAGCATTTATGAATGGTATAGGGACACACTTCTGCTCAGCTGTATGCTGAGATAGTCTTAGCGGGTAGAAGTATGTCCTTTCTTTATGCTCTTTATCTGTCATCTAAACAAATTACTAAACTGTATCTTTTATAGAGTACAGAATGGGGTATAATATAATAAAAAGTAGCTAAATCATTTATTGGATGGTGATAATAATGGATGACAGAAAAGTAAAAGATATGGTTTACACAGCCTTGTTTGCTGCCTTAGTCTGTGTTGCAACCTTTATGATAAAAGTGCCTCTGCCTGTATCAGGCGGGTACGCTCACATAGGAGACGGATTTATTTTTCTTGCGGTAATATTGATAGGCAAAAAGAATGGTGCATGGTCAGGTGCCATAGGTGCAGCTCTTGCAGATATTATTGGAGGTTACAGTTTTTATGCTTTGCCTACATTTATAATAAAAGGTGTCATGGCTTTAATTATGGGAGCAGTGATTGAAAAACTTTCTTCTTCAGTGAAATGTAAGTGGATTGCAGGTGCAGTAACAGGAAGTGTATGGCAGGTATTAGCTTATTACATTGTAGGCTCCTTAATGGTAGGAAACTTCTTAACAACTATTAGCGAAATACCCGGAAATGCTATTCAGTCAGCAGTAGGAATAATAGTATCGGCAGCATTTTTAGCGGTATTCAGACATACTCCAATTAAAGGTGCGGGGACACACCTCCTTAGGTGAAAGTCATTAGGTAAGTGAGAAGGAATGTTCGCGAATTTGCATGCTTCAAGAAAGGGTCATTTTAAAAGAAAAATGACCTTTTTATTATATGATTATTCTGCTTCTTCTTGTGTTTCTACGATTTCCGGATTAATGAATTCCGGTGGATACAAAGCCCTTGTTGTATCTAATGAATCAATGAAATCGGAAATTTCTTTACCCTGGGCAGTAATTTTAATACTGTCCACCCCCGGTATAGTGGTGAAAGTATATATGAGGGATTCCACCATCATGTGTCTTAAATCAATTTTATCCTTGTAAACATTTAAAAACTCATTATTAAAATCAAGAATAAGTGTTTTTCCGCTAAGCAATACATTGTCTAACGCCACAACCTTAGGTACCGGGCTGATGCCATATGATAGAGCCGTATCTGAATAGGCATCAAATATTTTTCTTGCTTTCATTTCTATTGTGTCATTTTCAGTAATACCTATTTGCTCAGATTGATGCTCAAATAAATAATATCTGCCATCTGCCTTATGAGCCATGTAAAGAAGGTAGTTTCTCTTAACATTGGGTAGATAATTTATTGCCTCTTTTGACATCCCATGGAAGTAAGTGTCGACATTTTTTCTGTCAACAGTAAATGTAATGCTGTAAATAGGCCAATACCTGTCAACGGCGAATATTGTTTTTACAAATGATTCGTAGGCTAGTCCTGCTCCCCTACTGCCGGTATTATATGCAGTATATGAACTTGGCAGGTCAATTACAACATTACCGTTATTGTAAGTTGTGTTTGTAACATCCTTGATCACCGATTTAAGATCCTTGTTCAAGGGACCATTTTGAAGCTGTTCTATTGCCATTCTTGTAATTGACTTATCCTCAACAACAAACCTTGTAACAGGAATTAATATGTCTGCATTTTCTGCAGGGAAGTAGAGGGTGAGTCCTTTAGTACCTGCAGGGGCTGTATTAACAGCAGGATAATAGTTGCCTGCCGTATCATAGGTAACCGTTAAAGATACTGATGATTTTTTTTCATCTGCTATTAAATTTGAATTAAGTATAAATTCATATACTCCATCTTCAAGTCCTAAGTTCTTTTTAGATATATTTAAGGTGGTAACAATTGGATTCTCCTCATTTACTGAAATGGTTGCATCAATTGAAGGAGAAAGAGGCTCTAAATTTTTAATGTTACTTTTAATCAATTCATTATCCTTGTATATGTCAACATTAAAAATGCTGTCGGTAACAATCTTAATTACCTCTGACTTAGAAGCTGTGTGGCTGATTGTAATTGATTCAGGATTTAGTATTTTTTCTTCTTCAACTTCTAAACTCAAGGTGCTTTCTTCAACCGGAGTTTCAATTTCAATTGTTCCACTATAGTCAATAGGTGATAGATTGAACAAATATGTGGATGATAACAAACCTATAAGACCTATAATTATTATATTAAAAAATGCTCTCATATAATTACCTCTTAATATGTTTACTTATACCTAAAAGCAAGTCAAAGATTTGTGACTGTTATGTATGACAAAAAAATTTTCCGGTTACAAACATTATACAATAAAACTTAGTAAAATCAAAGAAATTAATACTATCAGCACTCAAAAAATTTCATATAATATTAGTGATTGGAGTGATGTAAGTGGACAATAGGAAATACGACAGGGATATGATAAGTAAAATGTATGACATAATTGAATTAATATATATTTTAAACAGACTTACCAATGAATTTTATGAGGAAGACTATTCAAAACAATATTTATTGGACATGATGGACAATATGCAAAATGCTAAATACAGCTATGATAAATACAGAGGTAAATACAGTAAGAAAAGTGA